>DIJW01000215.1:0-4471 GCA_002421475.1 Thiomicrospira sp. UBA5634
GACCGGCTTGCAAAGGTGTACATAACCATAATCCGCACAACCAAATCGCTTTAAACCGCATAAGGCAACATTCCCAGTAGAATCAATAACCATAAACTGAAATCAATTGGTGTGCGGTTGGACAAAGCACATTTTAAATGTGATGTATCAACTTCATGCACACTGTTTGGGTCACCAAATAACGGTTTCTCGTGCAGCTCACCAAAATACTGAGTTGGCCCGCCAAGCTGAGTTTTACATACCCAAGCCATCGCAGCAATCGGATAACCCGCATTCGGACTTGCATGTCCACGAGCCTGACGCCAAACGTCTTTAAAAACATATTGTTTATTTAATAACAAAATTAAACCGGCGGTTAATCGTGCCGGAATCCAGTTGGCGAGATCGTCCAAACGTGCGGCAATTTTGCCGTAATTTTCATAACGTTCGGTTCGGTAACCGACCATTGAATCCATGGTGTTGATTGCTTTGTACACCACCAGGCCTGGTAGTCCGAATAAAATGAAATAAAACAGCGGCGCAATGACACCATCACTTAAATTTTCGGCATAGGTTTCAATGCCGGCTTTATAGCAGTCAGACTGATTCAGTTGCGCGGTATCGCGGCTGACCAGCATCGCCAATGCTTTTTGCGGCTTTGGGTCGTTGATTAAGGCACGCACACTGTCATACAGCATCCGATGTGCAAGCAGTGTGGAGGTAATAATCGCCGACAATATCAGACTTAACCATAAAGGTAAGGCGATCAAAATTAGCCCAACAATGCTGGCTAATAAAAATACGATCAGTGACACCGTTACGACCAATAAACCACCGCGGCTGATGCTGTCACGATAAAAGCGGCGTTCAAATGCACTAATTAATTTACCGATACCGACTACCGGGTGCGCTCGACCGAGAAATTCGCCAAATAGGCGGTCGATAAGCAGCGCGAGTAACGCACTGATTAAAATCCAAATCGGGTCAAATAACAGCATGGTTTGGTTCCTTGGTTAGGTTGTTTAATGCATTGATGAGGCGTTGGTGAGTAGCGGATGTTTGTACTGCAATTCGAATGTGGTCATCACCTAGACCAAAACTATCACATGGCCGCAATAAAATATTTGCGTTTTGCAGTGCTTGGGTAATTTGTTTTGCCGGTCGTCGCGTTTGGACTAATACAAAATTAGTCTGTGTCGGATAACAGTGTTTTATTAGCGGGGAAGTATTTAACCGATCAATTAAATCGGGTTGTGCTCCCGACAACCAGGCCTGGTTGTCTTGATCAAATTGATTATCTTGCAGTGCTTGCGTTAATAAATCACTATCTAGACTCGAAATCGGCCAAGCCGCTTGCGGCCAATGGTTTAAAAAATCACGATGGGCAAATACCGCCCCAACACGTAAACCCGGGCAGGCGTAATATTTGGTCAACGATTGCAAAATAATTAATTTTGGCCAATTCGCCAGTAATGGACGTAGGCTTAAGTTTTCGGAAAAACCGAGAAACGGTAAAAATGATTCATCCATTAACAGCCAACAATTCTGTTCGCGCGCCTGTTTTAATAATGGCGCAAGTTGCATCGGCGAATAATAAGTGCCATCGGGTGTTGCCGGATTAACAAACACCAACAGACTGTTAGCGGGGACTTTTTCTAGTAACCAGGCCTGGTTGTCAGGGTTTTGAATATCACGTTTTATTTCAATCAGGTTGCGGCTATAACATTCGGCGGCACGTTGATATTCGCCGTATAACGGCGTGTAAAGTACCGTGTTGTCAGGGCGTAAATGGGCAAAAATCGACAGAATGGCCGCTGAAATGCCATTGGTTAAACGGATACTTTCGCTTGGCAGTTGAAACTTATTTATTAGTGCGTTGACTAAGTTATCAGCAGGTTGCGGCGGATAATGGCGTAATAAACTCAGTGACAAATCCTGTGTCATTCTCGGTTGGTTAGGATTAATGCTGGCCGACAAATCAATAATTTGTTCTAGCGCTTGTTGGGACGAAAATCCACGCAACTTTGCCAAAGCAAAAAATTGTCCGCCGTGTTCAACTACAGCGCTAATCTCGTTATTAAGCATTACAGATCAATGCCTTTTTGTGCTTGGATGCCGCTTTTGTAGGCGTGTTTTTCGTCTTTAATTTCGGAAACCGTATCCGCCAGTTCGCGTAATTCGGCCAAAGCAGAGCGACCGGTGACCACGACATGCTGCATTTCGGGTTTTTGGCTTAAAGCGTTCAGCACTTCATCCTTATCTAGATAGTCGTAACTGAGTAAATAGGTGAGTTCGTCTAACACCACCAAATCAAAACTCGGGTCAGCGAGCATTTTGAGCGCTACCTGCCAGCCGCGTTGTGAGGTGGCGATGTCTTGTGCACGGTTTTGGGTGTCCCAGGTAAAACCATCGCCCAACACATGCCATTCGCAATGTGGATACTGACTAAAGAACGCCTCTTCGCCGGTGTCGGTGCGGCTTTTAATAAACTGACACACGCCGACTTTCATGCCGTGTCCCAACGCGCGCGCGACCATGCCGAACGCCGAAGTGGATTTGCCTTTACCATTACCGGTAATGACCAGTAACAGACCTTTTTTCTGATCAGCGCGTGCAATCGCTGCATCAATTTGCGCCTTTTTGCGTTCCATACGAATTTTATGATAATGCGTTTTTTTGTCTTGAGAGGTCACAATGTAGTCTCGAATATAAACCGAAGAGGGAAGTTTACAAAACTTAGCCCGGTTAGGCATAAATTATTCCGTCGTAACAGTGTTTTATCACGCATTATTATGATGTGTTGTTGTCAAAGCGCTTATAATTCCCTCATCTTTCCCTCTATAGTTCTAAATTGAGAATCCGATGAAAAAAACCTTTCGCTTAACCCATGAAAAAATTCAACCGGCCAGATTGATGGAAGCCATCAAAAATGAAGTGCGTAAATACCTAAAACGCGAACGCGCTAAAGCCTTGCCGGCCGATGCGGATTTTTGGGATTTTGCTTGTCGTTATGGAGTTGATGCCGCCAGCAGTAAATCGATTCATGTCGCTGAAATTGATGTCTATTTAAACCAGGCTGAAACGCAAAAACTCGAATCGTTTTATTTAGAAATTATTGCCAAACCCGGTTATCGCACTGCAAAACCGACGTCTGAAGATTAATTTATAGCGGAACAACAACGCATGGCATCGTTATTGGAACAGATGAAAAAAGCCGGCTTGGTGAATGAACATAAAGCCAAGCAAGCGAAAAAAGAAAAATATCAGCAAACTAAGCAGCAAAAACCCAGTGCGGGTAATGAAGCGGCTGAATTAGCGGCGCAAGCGGCGGCGTTAAAGGTGGAAAAAGATCGTCAGCTTAATTTAGAACGTCAGCAACAATTGGCGGAAAAAGCCAAACAAGCCGAACTCAAGCAGATTTTAACCAGCAATCGGTTAAACGGATTTGGCGGAGAGATTGCATACAGCTTTGCCCATAACAATAAGGTCAAAACCCTCAAGGTGAATGCCAAAACGCATCATGGATTGGTGAATGGCTTGATTCGTATTGCGCGTTTTAATGAGGACTATATTTTAATATCAGATGTTGCGGCTGAAAAAGTGGCGCAGCGTGATGAGAATGTGTTGGTTCCGGTTGTTGCAAATGATGATGGTTTGAGCGACGAGGAGCGTGATTATTACGCGAAGTTTGCAATTCCGGATGATTTAGTTTGGTAGCGGGTTAAAGCCAGAAGTTAAGCTAGTCGATAAAAAAACGCCCGAATATTTCGGGCGTTTTTTTATCCATCAAAACCTTGCCGATTATGACAAGTGTTTAGCAGCGATTTTGTGCAGAGTAGGGGCTTCGATACCGGCTTCGCTGGCAAAACCAAGAGCACGTTGTAAACGCGCAGGTGCGGAGCGTCCCATGCATTTGTGTTGCGGATCACCGGCAAACGCTTCTTTCAAACCTTGCATCAGGCGTGCGCGATCATGTGTTTTATTGGTAAGCCAATCTTGAATATCCAGTACATCTTTGGCGACGGCATTCATTAGGTCTTTATGTTTGGTTTCAAGTTCAGCCACATCTCCGCCTACTTCAAGACCGGCGATATTGGTGGTGACGATATACAGGTTTTTGCGCACCAATTCATATTCCAATTCCGCCGCGTTATCGACAATATAGCTGGGTAAATCGAGTTGGGCGAGGGCGTTAAACACGAGACGAGCATGCGCACCATAAATTGGCGACGGGATCACGACTTTGCTGTCGATGCCTTTTTTCTTTTCAAACCACACCGAAATAACGGTGGGATTGTCGATAGCATGCGCTAACCAATCACGCGGCAGTAATTCATTTTGAATCAACACCAAACGGTTTTTCCACGCGCTTGGAACGTCACTCAAAATGTTATGTAAATCGTTTTCGCCCACGCAAATAAATACCGCTTCAGGTTGTACTTTATCCACCAACTCGGCCATAGAATTATGGCGTGTGACCGGAACAACGGTG
>DIJW01000215.1:4486-12647 GCA_002421475.1 Thiomicrospira sp. UBA5634
CACCTAAACCGACAACGACCACTGTTTTATTCATGTGTAGGACTCCTAATGTTTTACAATAGCCGCTAGTTTAATAACGATTGAGGGGAGACGCAATGCAGAAAGAACGTCCGCCATTTACTTGGCATTATTATGTGATGGCCGTGGGAGTGTTGTTTGCGTTGATGGCGGCGACACTCGGCGCATGGGGATCGTTTGTCAGCGGGTTGGGTTTTGCGATTTTGGCGCATCCGGTGGTGCGTTTTAGCGGCCCGACGCGTACGGTGTTTTTATTGGTTTTTGCAGTGATGTATGTGTTTGCGTTTCCAGATCCGGATGTAGTACGCGCGGTGATGATGGATTAGTCACACAGCATTTTGTTAAGCACCAGACCTGGTGCGTTGTTGCAGTTGTTTAATCACAAGTATTAATAATAGTAGCAGGCCTGCTGTAACCCCGATAGAGGCTGAAATAACGGTATCAAGCCACATGGAGATGGCAAAACCCACCAATACTGCAATTTGTGAAAACACCCACGCCAGCCAAAACATGTGTTTTAGACTTTTGGCAAACAGATAAGCAGTGCTGGCGGGAATAACCAATAAAGCTACCACTAAAATTGCGCCCACCACGTCAAACGATGCCACTACGGTAAACGATACCAATGTCATCAAAATATAATGCCAAACCCCAACCTGAACACCGAGTGTTAAAGCAAGAGTAGGGTGAAAACTGGTGAGTTTAAAGCGCTCAAATCCAATCCAAAGCACGATTAAGTTGATTATCAGAACAACTAACGCTAGCCAAAATGCCTGTGGACCAAGATTAATATTTGCCAGTGTTAAGGTGGTAAAAGGAATAAAGGCCATTTCACCATATAACACATGCTCTTGATCCAGATGCACATGATCGGCATACAGTGTAATCAGAATAATCGCTAACGAAAATAACCAAGTAAACACTAAACCTAAACTGGCATCCGGCGGAAGATGGGCATGTTGATGTATAAACTGGCTTAACCAAGCGGTCATTAAACCAACCATTGCAGCACCGAATAACATCCAATGTAAGCTGGCATGACCAATCCATAAATATACTAAAACAATGCCAAGCAACACCGAATGGCTGATGGCATCACCTAACATTGACATACGGCGCAGAATTAGGAGGCTGCCAATGAGCGCACACGAACTTGCGACCAAACTGGCGGTAATCAGTATCCAGAATTCATACATCAGGCATCACCTGCGGTTGGGTTTTGTCTGTTGAACACGGTCGTTGTTTGATGACGCCGCGGTGGGGTGAAAATAACCAGGAAAAAGCAAATAAAACACCCAGAATAAATACCATCCAAGGGCCGGTCGGCATGGCCGGGGCAAGTAGGGAAACTTGGGTGCTGATAATCGCACTTAAGCCGCTGAAGAAAGCCGCCAGCATTAAAATTGACTTGAGTGAACAAGCCCAGAAACGTGCAATGGTAATCGGGATTAATAATACGGCGGCCATTAACACCACGCCGACAATCTGTAAGCCGATCACAACGGTCATGACTAACAGTAAGGCAAACACCAGCTCATAAAACTCAACGTTTATACCTAAACTTTGCGCGTATTGGCGATTAAAACTGATCAGGCGTAATTTGTGGAACAACACAATGATCAGCGTCAAACTGATTAAGGCAACCAAACTGAGAATGGCTACATCGGTTTGATTCATGGATGCAGCTTGTCCGAAAAGTAAGCGATCTAATCCGGCTTTATTGGGCGTGTCGAGGGTTTGAATATAGGACAATGCCATCAACCCGATAGAAAAAAACAGCGATAACACGACGGCCATTGCCGCATCGGCTTTGATTTTACTTACACGGCTGATCCAGCCAATTAAGTAATAACCTACCAGGCTGCTAATTAATGCGCCGCTAAATATCAGGCCTGGTGAACGGCTTTCAAACAAAATAAATGCGATCATGATACCGGGTAAAGCCGCATGTGCCAGTACATCACCAATTAATGCGCGTTGACGTAATACCGCCAATCCACCGGTTACGGCTGCGCTGACACCGAGCAGTAAAGTGCCGCTAAGAACCCATAGTAAATTGGCATCCTGCCAAAATGAACTGAGTAGATTCACGGTGAATAACCTTGAAGAGCGACAGCGTTTTCGCCAACCAATTGATCAAGAATTGGCAAACGTCCGGCATAGGTTTTATTTAAATTATCGAGGGTCAAAGTGGTTTCAATCGGTCCGACGGTGATTAGTCCGGCATTGACCATCACCACCCAGTCAAAATAATCGCGCAGGGTGTTGAGATCATGATGCACACTGATCAAAGTTTTCCCTTCGTTTTTGAGTTCAGTAAATAATTGAACCAAAGCCTTTTCGGTCGAAATATCGACTCCGGCAAAGGGTTCATCCATTAAATAAAGTTGGGCTTGCTGAGTTAAAGCACGTGCAATAAAAACACGTTGTTGCTGACCGCCGGACAGTTGACTAATAGGTCTCTCGGCAAAAGCTAACATGCCGACTTTTTCCAAGCTTGATTGCGCTAAAGCAAGATCTTGAGCGGAAGGACGTTGCCAAAACTTTAGATGGCCATGTCGCCCCATTAAGGTCACATCCAGTACATTGATAGGGAAATCCCAATCTNNTTCTTCGCGCTGCGGAACATACGCGATATCGGTATAACATTGCTTAAGCGTTTTGCCGAAAAAGTTCACCTCACCTTGGCTGGCTGGAATGAGTTGCATTAAACCTTTCAGTAGGGTGGATTTACCCGCGCCATTTGGCCCGATAATTGCGATCGAAGCCCCGGCCGGTAAGCTAAAAGTGACATTTTGCAGAATAGATTTGTTTTGATAGCCGACACTGAGCTGTTTAACGTCTAATGCATTCATTTTAAGGCCTTCACAATTGTGCGCGTGTTGTAACGCATCATGCCGATATAGCTTCCTGCACTGCTTTTTGCACTGCCTAGTGCATCAGAATAAAGCTGTCCACCTAATGCCACTTTGCCACCTTCGGCATTAACACCGGCGATGAGCGACTCAATCGCGCGTTCGGATACGCTTGATTCAATAAAAACCGCTTTAATTTTGCGTTTTTTAATGATGTCTTTTAAGTGACGCAAATCCTGAAGACCGTATTCACTGGTGGTGTTAATGCCTTGTAATCCTAAAACTTCAATATTGTACGCCGCACCATAATAACCAAACGCATTGTGAGCGCTGATCAATACGCGTCGGCTTTCCGGAATGGTAGCAATTTGTTGACGAATCCATACATCCAGTTGATTAAGCTCGAGTAGATAGGCATCCGCGCGGGCATCAAAATAGTCGGCATGTTGCGGCGCCAATTCAGTCAGGCGAAGCACCACCTCATGCATAGCTTGACGCCATAGGCGAACATCTAACCAAAAATGGGGGTCGACGATATCGTTTTCTTTAAGGAGCAGGTGTTGTTCAATCGCATAACCTAAGCCAACCACAGGTTTCATTGACGATAAGTTATCAAAAACGGATTGCATACGGCCTTCGAGATGCAAACCGTTATAGAACACAATATCCGCATGTGCGAGTTTACGCATGTCGCCAAAGGTAGCTTTATAAAAGTGTGGGTCAACACCAGGCCCCATTAAGGCTTCGGCTTGGATTTTATCGCCACCAATTTGTAAAACCAGCTCATGCACGATATTTGTGGTGGTCACAACTTTGATAGGTGATCCGTAAGCCAAATTCTGGCTAAAAAATGTGGCAAACAGCCAACTTAATGCAATGTATTTTATAGCGTTTTTCATAATGTCCTAATGAGAGCACTTTTTTATAAAAGTTTAGTCATGGCTAATTTTTTATCATGGCGTGACTATAGCATATTTTGATAAAAATGGTGCAACTGCTCTGCCGAGTTTTTGAGATTAGGCACATGAGCACCAGGCCTGGTGCTCATTAAAAAAACAATCCAAAATAAACCAGTGTTAAAACTTCAGTTGTGTTCCCGCATACAGTAAACGGCTGCGTAGTGGCCCCCAGATATGTGTAACATCCAAGTCGCCGTTATTATCGTAATATAGCGGTGACGCTCCGGCGCGGGTTTGGGTGTAATCAAACAGATTGTTAACGCCTGCATAAATAGACCATGCACGGTTTATTTCTCTACTTAAGCGCGTATCAACGGTATAGAAAGCGGGGGCAGATGTGCCTTTGTTTCTGGTTTGAGCGGTATCATCATAGTGATTGAGGTAGTCGGCATGTTGGTAACGGCTGAACTTTCGTTCGCTAATCGCACTGAGAGTGAAGTTGGCTATCCAGCCATGACCTTCATAATCGGCCAGCAGTCTAAGTCGTTGCTCAATTGGCAAGGTGACAAGGGTGTTGCGATAGGCTTGATCGTATTCAAAATGTTCAATATTAGCGCCGACTGACCAGTGACCGTTGAGTTGGTAATTCACAGAAAAGTCGATATGAGCGACAGATGCACTGCCATCGGTATTAAACAGTGTTGGCGTGCCGCCGCGGTCCTCTATTTTAGCCATATTATGTACTTGGGTATAAGACAGATTAGTTGTCCATTCTGTTTGTGCGCCTTCAAAACTCAAGCTGTAACGTGCAGAGTCAGCGGTTTCGAGTTTATCGACCGCGACATCAAACCCACTGTCGCCGGTTAATAAACCGTGTTCGGACTCAAAAAACTGCAGTGGGGCACGATAACCGCGTCCGATGGCGAGTCGAGAGGTGTAATTTAAGTCGTGTTGATAACGCGCATGTAATCTAGGAGAAAGCAAGGCTTCACTAAACAAACGATTAGCTTGGTCGCTGAAGATAACGTGGAGCTGGTCAAGTCTTAAAGCAGTGGAGATTTCCCATTTATGCGAAGGTGTCCATACATCGCGGATATAACCGCCAATTTGTTGGTTTTGATAAGCATCGCCAGGTGTTTGCGCTTGGTATTGGTTCGTGCCACCCAGGTCAAATACACTGCCGCCACTGTGTAATGTGTCAAGTTTATAGTCGAAGCCAAAAGTAAAGAAGTGCTGATTACTGGCAAAGTAGCTGGTTTGTAAGTCAATAAACTGAATAGTTTGTTCCGCTCGGTAGGTCATATCGCTGTAAATAGCATCCATTTCGGTTGTGACATAGGAGGCGGTAAATTGACTGTTCCAATCGTCCGTTAATATCCGATTCCATTGCAGGGTAAGTTCTTGTTTGTGGCTAAGAATGTTTTCCAGCCAATCGCGTGCGCTCGAGTTAGTAACGGGTTGACCGTCTGTTTGGTCGCCGACTAAATCTAAGTTACCTGTTGGCGGTTGTGAAATAGCGGCTACTCGACTGGGGGCAAAGTTTGAGCCTAACATCGGGCCGCCGAAAACTTCTGAATGTTGATCGGCCAGGCGTAATGTAAATGAGTCTTTATCGCTGATGTCATGCCAAATTTTGGCGATAAGGGCGTGGTTTTCAAGTTTGGGCGACTCGCTGATTTGGTTGTTGTCTTGATCGTATTGATCAATATTGTCGCGTTGACCGGCAATTAACATGCGCGTGCGTTTATCGGCGGAAATAACATTGTTGCGTAACTGGAATTTTTGATAACCGTCTGAGCCGAAGGCAATATCAAGCATGCTTTCGTTTTGCTGAGGTCGTTCACTGATCACATTCACCGAACCCCCGATGGCTTCGGGTGTTATCAGTGCTGCTCCCGCACCACGTGAGATTTCAATTCGGCTAATAGCGGCAGTAGGAATCGCATCATAACCATAAAACCCTTCCAGAATCGAGCTGTTAGGTACGCCGTCGATCAGTAGTGTGGTGTGCTCACCTTTTAAACCATTCAGCGTGATACGTTTTGCGCCGCAGATCGAGCACTCCGTACTGACTTGCACGCCCGGTTCATTTTGTATTGCTTGCGTTAGGCTGGCCGCTTGTTTGCGTTCAATTGCAGCTTGGCCAAGAACTTCCGTTTGTACAACGTCGTCTTTTAGTTTTCCAGTCAGTTTTAAGATTTGCTGTGCCCCTTGGACACTGATACTGGGCAAGGTGTTTTCAGTTTGTGCAAAAGCTGATTGCGTCATAAAGGCTAACACCAGGCCTGGTAGTTGTTTTTGTTGCATATTAACTCCTGAAAAACATAGCGAATGCGATTTTTACGGTCATTATGTATGTTAATTAGCGTTGATTCAATAATAATTTAGCCTTATCTAAACTATTGTTTAAGTGGTTGGAATTTATTCTGCACGGAAAGTGAACATAACTGCTTTGTTTTGGGGCAAAATAGCTTCATTATTTAGTTTTCATGTGTGAAGGAAACGTTATGTCTGCCTCGAAAGCGATTGAGGATTATTTAAAGTGCATTTATAAGCTTGAAGATCCGCAGGCTGAAAACAAGGGTGTGCTGACTTCAGTGATTGCGGCGCGTTTGGGCGTGGCGCAAGCCTCGGTGTCAAATATGATCAAGAAGTTATCCGAGCAGGGTTATGTTGAGTATGAACCTTATTATGGTGTAACGCTCACTGAAACAGGCCGACAGCTCGCGTTGCAGATGGTGCGTCGCCATCGGGTATTAGAGCAGTACTTGGTTGAACGTTTGGGTTACGCTTGGGATGAGGTGGATGCGGAAGCCGAAATATTAGAACATGCGGTCAGTGATAAATTGGTCGATGCGATGTGGGAGGCGTTAGGAAAACCCTCACATGATCCTCACGGTTCGCCGATTCCGGATGCGGAGGGCGTTATTTCACCACAAAATTTACTACCGTTATGTGATTTTGAACCGGGCGTTGAATTACAGTTGGCGCGAATTAAAAATCGCTCACCGGATGAATTACGTTATTTGGCGTCTATTGGTTTGACAATGGGGGCGCAGGTCAGAATTAAATCGAAAGCGCCATTTAACGGGCCATTGATGATAGAAGTCGACAATAACTTACATGCGATTGATCATCGAATGGCCGCTGCATTAATGGTGGATGCCGAGGTGCATGTATGACAAAACCAATCAAGCAGGTTGAGTGGGCGGAACTGTTAGATGGTTTGGCGACTGCGGTGATCTGGGTGGATGAAGACCAGCGTGTGGGGTACATGAATATTGCGGCCGCCGAGTTATTGCAAGTGAGTACGAAACGAATTGTCGGTGTACCGTGGAAAGTCTTATTACCAGGCCTGGTGGATGATCTGACTAGTTTTGGTGAACAACGTTTGACGATTCATGAATATCAAGTGTTGTTGCCGGATTTACAGCGGGTACGGATTAGCTGTAGCGTGGCACAATATGAATTAGCTTCGTCTCCCGGCTGGTTGATTGAGCTGCTTAATACCGAACGTCATCATCGTATTGTGGAAGAAGATGAACGTTGGCATCAGTATGAGGCGGGTAATTTATTGGTCAAAACGCTGGCGCATGAAGTTAAAAATCCGCTCGCCGGTATTTATGGTGCGACCCAATTATTACAAAAACGTTTTAATCAAGATACGAAGGCGCTGAGTTTTTTGGATGTGATTGCCAAAGAAGTGCAACGTTTAAAGAACCTCGTCGATAGTATGTTAGGGCCTCGTCAGGCGGCACAACGCGAGTTGCACAATATTCATGAAGTTATTCGACATGTGTTAAGTGTCATCAAGCCTGAGTTTCCGACTCATACCCAAGTTATGTTGGATTATGATCCGTCTATTCCCGAAATTTTGATGGATTTTGAGGCGATGGTTCAGGCCATTTTAAATCTGATTAAAAACGCTATGCAGGCGATGGAAAAACATGGCGGCTTAATCACAATTCGTACACGAGTGGAGCGCAAATTTACCCTTGGTACCCATACCTTCCCGTTGGTGGCGGTAGTCAGTATTCATGATGAAGGTGAAGGGATTCCGAAAGAAGTGTTTGATTCAATTTTTTACCCGATGGTGAGCAGTAAAAAAGAAGGTACCGGGCTTGGTTTACCGGTATCGCAAAATATTGTTCGTCAACATGGCGGTTTGATCGTGGCGGAAAGTGAGCCAGGACATACTGTGTTTCATGTGTATTTACCGTTTGAAAAGGATGTCTAAATGGCACTAAAACCTAAAGAAAGTTCAGCGATAGAGCCGATTGTATGGATCGTGGATGATGACGCGTCCATTCGCTGGGTGTTGGAAGCGGCATTGGAAGATAAGCCTTATCAAATTAAATCATTTGATTCGCCGGTGATTGCACTTAAACA
>DIJW01000050.1 GCA_002421475.1 Thiomicrospira sp. UBA5634
TAAATAAAATACTAAAAACAAAAAACCTGCACAAGGCAGGTTCTTCAAGTTTTTTGTTAGTGTTTTTGTTCAGTTCGAGGCGGAGATTAGCGAAGTTTACAATTAGTAAGCGAGTTAATCTCCAACAAAGAAATGGACAAAACAAACAACAAAAAATTAGTTTTTAGCTTTATCAACGATCTTATTCGCTTGAATCCAAGGCATCATTGAACGTAGTTTTTCGCCTACAACTTCAATTGGGTGCTCTGCATTTAAACGACGCTTAGCAGTCATTTCTGGGTAGTTAGTCATACCTTCCAAGATGAAACGTTTTGCGTATTCACCGGTTTGGATGTTGTATAACGCTTCACGCATCGCCATGCGGCTTTCTTCGTTAATAACTTGTGGGCCGGTTACATACTCACCATACTCTGCGTTGTTAGAGATAGAGTAGTTCATGTTGGCGATACCGCNNGCAAGCACTCGAAGTAAGCCATTTCTGGCGCATAACCGGCTTCAACCAAGGTTTCGAAGCCCATTTTAACCAATTCAACCGCACCACCGCACAATACAGCTTGTTCACCGAACAAGTCAGTTTCGCACTCTTCACGGAAAGTGGTTTCGATAATACCGGTACGACCACCGCCTACACCTGAAGCATAAGACAAGGCGATTTTTTTCGCTTTGCCTGATACGTCTTGGTGAACTGCGATTAGGTCAGGAATACCGCCGCCTTTAACGAATTCAGAACGTACCGTGTGACCCGGTGCTTTTGGCGCGATCATGATTACGTCTAGGTCAGCACGTGGCACAACTTGGTTGTAAAGTACGGCGAAACCGTGAGCAAACGCTAATACCGCACCTTTTTTCAGGTTTGGTTCGATTTCGTTTTTGTAAAGTTGTGATTGGAATTCGTCCGGAGTCAGAATCATCACCAAGTCGGCTTGCTGAACAGCGGTTGCTACGTCAGCCGTTTTTAGACCGTAACCTTCTGCTTTTTTGATTGAAGATGAACCGGCACGTAGACCAACAGTCACGTCAACACCTGAATCTTTTAGGTTAGCTGCGTGTGCGTGACCCTGTGAACCGAAGCCGATAATCGCGACTTTCATGCCACGAATGATAGAAAGATCACAATCTTTATCGTAATAAACTTGCATGGATTTTCCTTTGAATTGAAAGGGTTAAAAATAAAGTTCTGTTAAAAGATATTCTGTGCAGAATCTGTAAAAAATTTGGGGGATTATACCCTAGCCTTAAACAAATTGCTCAAGACTAGGTTTAACCCTGAAGTTGTAGTGACTAGATTTGCAAACATTTTTCGCCGCGCATCACACCAACGGTGCCTGAACGGACGGTTTCCAAAATCATTTCGCTATCAATCGCACCGATAAACGCGTCGAGTTTTTTACTTTCTCCGACCATTTGCACGGTATAGGTAGTGGGTGTTACATCCACAATCGTACCGCGGAAAATATCGGCTAAACGCACAAACTCTTCGCGATACTCACCGACCGCAGACAATTTAATTAACATCAACTCACGTTCAATGTGCGGGCCTTCGGTAAGGTTAATGACCTTGACCACATCAATTAAACGATTTAGATGTTTAACAATCTGCTCGATTTGTTGTGCCGAACCGCTGGTGACCAGCGTTAAACGCGACAAAGACTCATCTTCGGTTGGCGCGACCGTAAGCGCGTGGATGTTATAACCACGTGCCGAAAACAAGCCGGCAACGCGTGATAACGCGCCGGATTCGTTTTCCATTAACATTGAAATTACATGTTTCATCGTTACACCAATATCATTTCGTTTTGTCCCGCACCGGCCGGGATCATCGGATAAACGTTTTCCTGCGGATCAGTCATGATGTCAATAAACACAAACCGATCTTTCAGTGCAAACGCTTCTTCTAGTTGCTTTTTCATGGTTTTAGGATCGTCAATACGCACCCCCACATGACCATAAGCTTCCGCCAATTTCACGAAGTCAGGCAATGAATCCATATACGACATCGAGTAACGACGGTCGTAAAAGAATTCTTGCCACTGACGTACCATGCCCAAGAACCCGTTGTTTAAACACACGACTTTAATCGGCAGGTTGTATTGCAGACAGGTTGAAAGTTCTTGAATATTCATCTGAATAGAACCTTCGCCGGTAATACACAATACGGTTGCATCCGGGAACGCCATTTGCGCGCCCATCGCCGCAGGTAAACCAAAGCCCATCGTGCCTAAACCGCCGGAATTTAACCAACGACGCGGTTTGTTAAACCGATAATATTGCGCCGCAAACATTTGGTGCTGACCAACGTCAGACGTTACATACGCATCGCCTTTAGTGACTTCCCACACCGCTTCGACTGCAGCTTGCGGCTTAATTTTTGCGCCATGAGTGTCATATTTCAAACATTGCGCCGCACGCCATTCTTCAATTTGTGACCACCAGGCCTGCAAAGCCTCGCTATTCGGTTTTTTATCGGCTTTAGCAAGCTGCGCGTTCATTTCTTGCAACACTTGCTGCACCGGACCGACAATCGGAATATCCACTATCACATTTTTTGAAATCGACGCCGGATCAATATCCACATGAATGATTTTAGCGGTCGGGCAGAACTTTTCGATATTACCGGTTACGCGGTCATCGAAACGTGAACCAATCGCAATCAATACATCACAATGATGCATGGCTAAATTGGCTTCGTAAGTTCCGTGCATACCCAACATGCCGACGTTTTGTTTGTCATCTGCCGGATAAGCACCTAATCCCATCAAGGTTTGCGTGATTGGATAAGCCAAGCTGCGAACGAGTTTAATCAGTTCTTCCGAGCCATCACCCAACACTACACCGCCGCCGGTGTAAAAAATCGGGCGCTCAGCGCTGAGCATCATGTCCACCGCTTTTTTGATTTGACCGCTATGTCCTTTCACTACAGGTAAATAGGAGCGCAACTCAACTTCTTGTGGATATTCATAGGTGCTTGTGGCGTTTTGGACATCTTTCGGAATGTCAATAACCACCGGACCGGGTCGGCCTGTGGTGGCGATATAAAACGCTTTTTTGAGCGTTATCGCCAAATCGTTGACATCCTTGACCAAGAAATTGTGTTTCACTATCGGGCGCGTAATACCAACGGTGTCTACTTCCTGGAACGCGTCCAAACCAATCATGCTGGTTGGAACTTGTCCGGTAATAACAATCATTGGAATCGAGTCCATATAAGCGGTTGCAATACCGGTAACAGTATTGGTCGCGCCAGGCCCCGACGTTACGAGCACCACACCTGGTTTACCTGTAGAGCGTGCATAACCATCCGCCGCATGTACTGCAGCTTGTTCATGACGGACAAGAATATGTTTCAATTCTTTAGCGTCCGTATCCAAGGCATCATAGATGGGCAATGCTGCGCCACCCGGATAACCCCATATATGCTCTACCCCCTCATCCTCCAAAAAATGGATTAGGATTTGGGCACCAGTTAGTTCCACAATAATGGTCCTCCAATTATGAGCAGGCTAAATAATCTCGGATCGAGATCACCTGCTCGATTACTAAAAGGCCTTTAAGTGCGTCAAATGACACGACTAAAGGCCTCAAAATTGCAAAAAAGATTCTAATTATATAGAAATACAGCCATTTTGAGAACTCAAAATGCCGATTTCATTCGTGATTGAAGCTCAACGCCCCAATTGTTGATAAGTTTACTAGGTTATTAAAGTTTAAACAAATGTTCGCGATAGTGTTTTAACTCGTCAATCGACTCATAAATATCGGCCATCGCCAAATGCACACTTTTCTTTTGATGTGCCGCATAAACCTGGGGAGTCCAACGTTTGGCCAGCTCTTTTAAGGTACTAACATCCAAGTTGCGATAATGGAAAAATGCCTCTAACTGCGGCATTTCTTCAACTAAAAACCGACGGTCTTGGCAAATGCTGTTGCCACACATGGGCGACTTTCCTTTAGAAACGTACTGACTTAAAAACTCAATCGTTCGTTGTTCCGCTTCTTCTAGCGTCACCGTACTTTCCTGCACCCGCTGGGTTAAACCGGATTTGCCGTGATGTTCAACACACCAGCTATCCATTTTTGCCAATTCATCTTCACCCACCGCAATTGCCATTACCGGGCCTTCGGCGATTACATTCAAATCGGCATCGGTAACCAAGGTCGCAATTTCAATAATTTTATGGTGACGCGGCTGTAAACCGGTCATTTCCAGATCAATCCAAATTAAGTTATTATCCGATTTCATCGTGTCTGATTTCATAATGCCCGCCTTATCCTTTACAATAACGCGCTATCTTAACGCGGAGTCCGCTGGAATAAAACTATGAACCTTATTAGCGCATTACTTATTATCAGTATCCTCGCCCATGTACTCATTGAGTTATGGCTGAATATCAAAAACCAATTTCATATTTTGCTGCACCGCGAACAGGTACCGGCGGAGTTTAGTGAAGTCGTCAACCTCGAAGCGCATCAAAAAGCGGCCGATTATTCGCGCGCCAAACTGCAATTGACTCGTTTTGTATTATTGTTTGATGCAGCGGTAATTTTGGTGATGACTTTAGGCGGCGGTTTTCAAGACATCTATAACCTGTGGCTAAATACC
Organism: Thiomicrospira sp. UBA5634; assembly: GCA_002421475.1. GTDB lineage: Bacteria > Pseudomonadota > Gammaproteobacteria > Thiomicrospirales > Thiomicrospiraceae > Thiomicrospira. Next base: position 4,601 of record DIJW01000050.1, read on the forward strand.
GAATTAGCGCCTATCTGGCGAGATGTCGGTTTTTTATTGTCGACCTTCTGGTTTTTAGCCCTATTACACATTCCGTTTAGTTTGATCAGCACCTTTAAAATTGAAGCCGAGTTTGGTTTTAACAAAACCACTGCAGGCAAATTTATCAGCGATTTAATTAAACAATGGGTGCTGATGTTAATCCTTGGCTTACCGTTGTTGTGGGCAATTGTCAGCATTATGAACAGCTACATCGACCAGGCCTGGTGGTTATACACCTGGATTGTGTGGATGACATTTAACCTGACATTATTGTGGGCTTATCCAAAATGGATTGCGCCATTATTCAATAAATTCACTCCGCTGCAAGACGGTGAAATGAAACAACGAATCGAAGCCTTATTGGCACGCACCGGCTTTGAATCAAACGGCATTTTTGTGAGGGACGGTTCATCACGATCCGGTCACGGCAATGCTTATTTCACCGGCATGGGCAAAAACAAACGCATTGTATTTTTCGACACCCTGTTAGAAAAACTCAGCGTAGATGAAGTCGAAGCGGTGTTAGCGCATGAATTGGGACACTTTAAACACGGCCATATTAAAAAACGTCTGTGGGAAGCGGCATTTATCAGTTTAGCAGGCCTGGCGTTATTAGGCTGGCTGGTACAATTGCCTGAGTTTTATAGCGGCTTAGGCATGAGTGCCCAGACGCCGGCTGCGGCATTGCTGTTATTTATGACCGCGGTGCCGGTGATGTTCTTTTTCCTTGGCCCGATCATGGCCTATAAAAGCCGCAAACACGAATTTGAAGCCGATGCGTTTGCTGCGAAGCATGTCGGTGCCGAGCATTTAATCAGCGCGTTATTAAAACTCTATCGCGACAATGCCAGTACCCTTACGCCGGATCCAAGTTATTCGGCCTATCACGACAGCCATCCGCCGGCTAAAATTCGTATTGATCATTTAAAGACATTACAAACTTCTGCCAATAAAACTCAAGGAGCAGATCATGAGTGATTTACCCAATTTATTAGCACAACGTTGCCAACCGATTGAGCAAGGTCAAAAAGGCTTAGTGATCCCGACAATCGAAAGTTATTTAAATATGCTTTCCGGTTGGGATGTCACAATAGATTACAGCAGCATTCACAAAACCTTTAACTTTAAGAATTATCATCAAACGGTATCGTTTGTGAATGCGGTGACTTGGATTGCGCACAAAGAAGATCATCACCCGGAAATTTGTTTTGGCTATAACAGCTGCAAAATCAGCTTAAAAACCCATACTATTAAAGGCCTTAGCCAAAACGACATGATTGTAGCGGCAAAAATTAACGCATTATTAGACTAAGGATTCACCAACAAGGCACCACGCCACAAAACATTAAAATGCTTCGTGTCTTCGCGCCTCTGTGGTTAACAAAATGAGCAAACGTAAACTTAGCGATCAACAACAACGCCGCATGACGCAAAAACGTCAAACCGACGATTTAAGCCATAAAACCAACACGGCTTTACGACCAGGCCTGGTGATGACCAATTTTGGTAAACGATTGCTGGTGGAATCTGAGCAAGGTGATTTGTTTAATTGCGCGGTACGTCAACATCTGGGGAAATTAGTCGCCGGTGACCGTGTATTGTGGCAACCGGATGTCGAAGCCGGTACCGGCGTGGTGAGCGAAGTGCTAAATCGTCACAGTGAGTTATCGCGCCCGGGATTTCGCGGTCAAACCCGCATGGTCGCCGCCAATATTGACTTTATCGGCATTGTCACCCCAATTGAACCGGGCATTCACCCCGATATGATTGATCGTTATTTGGTTGCCGCTGCCCAGCTTAATATTCCGGTGGTGATTATTATCAATAAAATCGACCTGGTGCCGGATGATGATGCTTGGGAAGCCATTGCCGAACTTTTGTTACCCTATGAGGAGCTGGGACTGGAACTGATTCCGGTTTCCACAGTGCTGGAAGACGGCCTTGAAGAACTCGAAGCATTTTTAAACAACCAAACCAGCGTTTTGGTCGGACCTTCCGGCGCAGGCAAATCTTCGTTAATTAATGCCCTAATCCCGGATCTTGAAATTCGAACCAGTGCTTTGTCCGCCGCCACAGGTTTAGGCGTTCACACCACCACCAACAGTATTTTGTATCACCTACCGAAAGGTGGCGATATTATTGATTCGCCCGGCGTGCGTCAATTTAGCCCGATGCCTTGCGATTTAACTGAACTTGAATCCTATTACCCTGATTTCCGGCCGTTTTTGGGACAATGCAAATTTCATAACTGCACCCACAGTATTGAGCCTAATTGCGCCATTCGTCAAGCAGTAGAGGACGGCGAACTCGCCGAAAGTCGTTATCAGAGCTTCCAGCGCCTACGCATCGAATTTAAGGATACTGACAACAAACATGCGTCATAAACATCCG
>DIJW01000233.1 GCA_002421475.1 Thiomicrospira sp. UBA5634
GAATATAAAACCAGTGATGGTTACGATAACCCAATTTTGGCACTGGCTTTAACGCCGATTTAAACTACCAGGCCTGGCGGCATACAAAACATCACCAGGCCTGAAATCGCTTACAAACTGGCAAAATCAATATTCACTTGATCAATAGATTCCGGTGGTAAATAACGTTTGGCGTACTCCAAATATAAACCGGATTGATAAAAAAACTTCACCAAACCTCGGTCTAAATCATCTTCTTTAGCCATAAAATATAAAATTTTCATCGCCATGGATAATGAGTTAGGTTTTTTATACGGACGATCATATGCGGTTAACGCTTCAAACACATCGGCAACTGCCAAGATACGTGCTTCAAACGAAATTTCATCCCCTTTTAAACCCAGCGGATAACCTTTACCGTTAATTTTTTCATGATGCGCCCCGGCTATATGCGGGATGTCCTTATATTTATCCGGGAAAGGCAGTTTTTTTAGTACTTCTAAACCGATTTCCGCATGTTGATTAATAATCAAACGCTCTTCTTCGGTTAATGTGCCTTTTTGTACGACTAAACAATAGGCCTCTTCCTGGGTAATTAACGCAACTGGCTCGCCGTTAATCATAAAGGGTTCATCAGCCAATCGCTGAATAGCAATGACCTGTTCATTCGGTAAAAACTCGCCGCCGGCATTACTTTTGGACACCAATGCCAAACCCTCATCCAGAGCTTGTAACTGCGCAATTAACGCCGTCTCAATTAAGCTTTTATTCTCGGGTTGCTGCAATTGCGCTTCCAAGGCGGCCGCACGCAATTTGGCACGAATCATTTCCGCACGTAACGTCACCAGTTCAATGCGATCAAAATGACCATCCAACTTAGTCGCTTTATCCATCACCGTTTCGGGTGTCGCCAACTTACCGATATCATGCATTAACGCAGCTAGTTTAATTTGTTTGGCCTGCTCGACATTAAAATGTTTATCCGGGTAAAAAGTCCGGTCAGTATTGACGGCATCCGCAATCAACTCGGTGATATTCACCATCCGCGTAATATGGCCGGCGGTATAACCCGATTTGCGCCCCATCGTATAAATAATCGCCCCCAAAAACGCTTCCAATAAATTTTCCAAGTCATCAATTAACTTGGCGTTGGTTAGCGCGACTGCCGCTTGTGAAGCCAGTGACAAGGTAATCTCTTCGCATGCCGACGTAAAACTGATCGTGTTGCCGGTTTCAGGATGTTTTTTATTTAACAGTTGCAACACCCCAATGACTTTTTGCTCAAAGTTTCGCAACGGAATCACCAGCATGGACTGCGATCGGTAACCGGTACCGGCATCAAATTTTTTCGTCCCCTCAAACGAAAAACCTTCGGCTTGATACACGTCTTCAATATTGATTACCCGATCCTCCAGCGCACAGGTTGCCGCCACCATTTTTTTGTTTTCACTACCATCGTCTAAATATAACGCCAACGGCGGCCAGGTGATCGGTGTACCGGTACCGCCCATTTTGATGCCGAGCGAGTCTGTCTGCGCGACCGTAAAATGCAACTGGTTATCTTTAAGCATATACAGGGTTCCGCCGTCTGCGGCGGTGAGATTTTTGGCTTCGGTCACAATCATTTCCAACAAATGATTGAGGTTTTTTTCCGCCGATAAGGCAATGCCGATGCGGTTAAGTTTTTTAATCCGTTCTGACTGATCCAATTCAGCCTGCGCTTTGACGATTTGTCCGCTGGCAATTTCGATTTCATCGCCTTCCGACAATACATGGCTTGCCGCTAAACCTATTTGTTTCAGTTCAGCCATAATTTCGTCATTAAACGCCGGTTTTAAATGAAAAACATAAACCTGCACATCATCACGACGTAAAAGGCTTAACTCCTCTGCCAATAACGCCGGGGTAAGATGCAAACTGGCTCGCGCTACCGTCAGCAATTTATTGGGAAACGATACATCTACAATGACCGATTTAATGCGCGGATCATCATTAACGCGTTGCCATAACTCCGGGTTTTTAAAGCTGTCGGCAGAAAACAAACAAGCATCATTATCACGCTCAATCAAATAACCGCAGGTCGCCACCGTGTGATAAGCCTTAACCGGTGTCAACACCAGGCCTGGTTCTACTTCATATCGCTGATCAAGTTCAATCGGAATAAACTGAATGGCAAAATGTGCTGAGTCAATCAGCGGAATTTGGGCAAAATCCGGCCAAATATCACCATTAAACACATGATTTTTTAAGGTATTTAATGTCGCAGGTAAGCCAAATATTTGCAACGGTTTACGACGTTTTGCAAAAAAATGATCTATAAAAAAACCCAAATCAAGAATATGATCCAAATGGGCATGGGTCAGAAATATGCGCTCGATCTGTTCGGCGTCGTCACCTAAGGCCGACATCACATTTCCCGCATCAATTAAGGTGGTTGGCGAGAGCTGGATACAGGTTGTTTGTGCGCCAATCGCACGGCCGCCATGAGCGCCCAAAAACCGAATGTTATTCATCTGAAAACTCCAAAGCTATTTACTTGTCAGCGTAAATACGCCGTCAAAGTCTTGTGGCGGATAAGCTAAATAATGTTCACAACGTTCTAGGTATAGCGTGTATAACGGCTGTGGATACTGGGTCTGTAATTGATTAAATAAATCAAATGCTTGATCAAACCAGGCCTGGTGGTAAGCTGTTTGAGCTTGCTGATAAAGCGCTGCTTCTGCATCTGATATCAGATACCAGGCCTGGTGTTTAAATCCTAAACACTCATACACACTCACCGGTTGAGCCTTGCCTTTAACTCGCACTTTATCTAAAAATCGAATCAAATACTGATCGCCAAACGCTAATTGTTGAAGCGTAAATTCAGTCAATACAATATGCGCAGTATAGGTTTTACACAATCCTTCCGCGCGTGAGGCCAAGTTAACCGAATCACCGATACAGGTATAATCGGACCGTCCGCTTGACCCCATTTCCCCCACTACGGCCAACCCGGTATTTAAACCGATACCAATATTGATCGGCGGAATTCCTTCCACTTGCAGCGCCTGATTTAAACGCGTTAAAGCAAAAATTTGTTCAATTGACGCCTTTAAGGCTTCATCGGCGTGATGCTCGATCGCAACCGGCGCATTCCAATACGCCATAATCGCGTCACCGATAAATTTATCTACCGTGCCTTGGTGCGCGGTAATAATATCCACCATCGGTGTCATATAACGATTTAACAGTTTAATTAAAGCCTGCGGTGAACTCATGGCTTCTGACAACGCGGTAAAGCCGCGTATATCGCTAAAGAAAATCGTTATTTCTTGCTCTTTACCTTCCAGCACTAAATTATCTGAATGGTTAATTAATTCCTCAACAACAGCGCGTGAAACTTTTTTAGCAAAGCGGTTTAAAATCAACGTTTTTTGTTTTGACTCGTAAAAATAATTAATAACCGTACCGAGTAAAAACAGGGTTACCAAACTAACAATCGGCATCCAGGTGTGTAACAGCAAACCTTGTTGGGTGAATAAATAAAAATGCCCAAACCAAACACCGGCTAACAAAATTGCTAACACGGTAAAACTCCACAGCGAAGCCAGATAAATTAGAGCAACACCTAAGCTTACAATAACTACAAACAACGTCAGTACATCGACACCCATCACCCACATAGGTTTAGCGATAAAGTCTTGATTAAGGATATTATCTAATACAGTTGCATGCACCTCTACCCCAGGATAGACACTTTCAAACGGCGTACTGCGCAAATCAAGCAATCCGGCAGCAGAGGTACCCAATAACGCCAACTTACCTTCAATGCGCGCCGGATCGACGGTTCGATTAATCACATCGGCAGCCGAAATATAATCATATTGATACGCGCCGCCGCGATAGTTCACCATTATGCGACCGAATTGATCCGTCGGAATACGCAAATCACCAAGCTGAACTGCACTGACACCTTGATCTTCATACTCGATACTGATTCGACTTTCATCAAACGCAATGCGCATCATCTCCAAGCTTAACGCTGGATATAACAACCCATCATACTCCATCACCAGCGGCACACTGCGAACCACACCATCAGAGTCAGGAACGGTATTGAAATAACCGCTGGAATAGGCCGCCTGTTGCATAACTGGCAAATTCAGTATCGGTCGATGAGCTTTTAATAAATAGGATTGATTCGGTTTGTTGCGTTCAACAATAATCGCTTTGGCAGGAGGCATCACATCCGCTGCAATGGTGTCGTCAACCAATGCAAAGATATAACCTAAAATGGTGGGCGTATTGGCAATCGTTTGGGCAAGCTGTACATCAAAATCTGGTAAGTCATCATCAGAACGTCCTAAATTTTGCATTACCCGCTTTGGTGAACTGTTATCCGGTTCGGCAAACACCACGTCCAACCCCACCATACCGATACCCAAATCTGCTAGGTTTTGCAACAATAAAGCCACTCGATCACGCGGCCAAGGCCATTGACCATATTGTTTAAGACTGGGTTCATCAATGTCGATAATAACGATATTGTTGTCAGCCGATACCTCACCGCGTAACAATAACATCTGATCTTTGAGTTTAAGCTCAAAAGGTTTCCACAAAACAGGTTGATAAATATAGACAAACAAACTGCCAAACAACACACTCATTAATAAGGCTATTTGTAGCAGCGTTCGACTCACTGCTTAAAACCTCAAAATATAGTTAAAGGCTAACAGGGTTTTATTAAACGTATAAGGGCCTTGATTAGAGTCATGAATAGCATGCCCCAGCCCACCGCTTAACATAGATTGACGATTTAATTGATACATCGCCCCCATATCCAGTTTGCTGACCTGGTCGTGACGTTTATTCATAAATAAAGCATCGTATTGTTTGTAATCAGTGTTACGCAACGACAAAGCTCCGTTCAAACGCCAACGATTATTAAGCACTTTGCTGGCATCAAATTTTAAGGTCATTTCTGTTAAAGAGGCCGGATCGCTCGGCGTTTCATTAGACTGTTGACGGCTTTCATAAATCCATTGTGCGCCAAGAATTAAAGGTTTACGGCCAATCGCATGACGATAATGTAAACCATAAATATTTGCCAATGCGTTACGGTTGTCATTGATGCCGTCATATTGCATATTGCGCACTTTATAATCTGCCGCCAAAGTTTGAGTAGGCGATAACATCTGGCTAAAACCGGCGCCAATCGACTGGTTACTCATATAACCTTCACCATCAACAAATACGCGGTCAAATTCGATCGGAAAAGTGACTTTATAAATATCTTTCACATAAGTGGGGGTTGCACTGGCCGAAAAATAGAGTAGATCGTTTTCTGGCACGTCTTTGTTGATTTTATTAAATCCAACCAATTGGCTGTTTAACGTCCAGGCGCCACGTGCTCCAAAATCATAACCGTGGTTGTAAACCAATGTTTGACCAAAGCCGATATCAGAAACCTCATCATTCCCTGACAACTCTAAACCGCCAAAGCCGGGTAAATCAAAACTACTGGACTCACCGATATCATTACGTGCATTTGAGTCATAATTCAAACCCAGCACCAACGTAAAGGCATGATCGTGGCGGCTGCGCGCTTTAGCAATTCGACTTTTAAATAGCAGCACATTGTTTTTTACCACATCCGGCAAATCTGCCCGTAACGCAATATCCAACTCAGCATTCGCCATATCAAGTTCGCCGGTTTCATAATATAAACGAGCCAACTCCAAACGAGTACGACTGTGTTGGGGGTTCAGCATTAACACCCGATCAAATGCCGCCATCGCTGCATCGTAATTTTTTAACTCCAGGGCACTGCTACCTAAGTAAAAATTCAACGTTAAACTACCGGGGGCCTTACGCCATAATTGCTCAAACGCCACCAATGCCCGTTTGAATTGACGTGTGTCATACAAAGCTTTGGCCTGTTCAAACTGATTACGCATCCCTTGTTCGGTTAAAACGGCCTCTGTCGAATCCGCCAATGTTGTTTGCGCAAGTACACCACTCGGCATTAACACAACCGCTAAAACTAAATAATTTAATCTGACTTTTTTCATTATCGTACTGCCTTAAATACACCCAATGCGGTTTTATCGGCATCAACAGCATTAAATGCGCCTGCCACTGCATCGGCATTGGAGCCATAAAAGCTACCGCCACCTGACCCGGTTGCGCTCCAACCGGCTAAATCAAACACAAACTGTCCGCTGGCAACACTTGTTGCGGTAGCGGTCAAAGCCCACACTCCGCCGGTTCCGGCACTAAAGTTTATATGTCCTGATTGCAATTGCGCTGCGCCCGTTTGGTTAAAATCAAACACAAACTGCACATTGCTTGATGCGCTATCAATCGCATAACTGCCGACAGCGTCATAAACTCGCCCCATAACCTGACCGTTATAGGTATAGTCCGCCGTAGCCGGCGTAACTAAACTATCAATGTGTCGCGTTGCAGCGTTGGCCATATCTAATGAACCACCGGCCCATAAACCGGTTAAACCCGTGTCTGCTTCCCAGCTTCCCCAACCAATATAATCGGTAAAACTGCCGATTAAACGTGATGAAGTAATGTTATTGTCTAGGGGTACAACACCCTCTGTGTCCGGATCTAACGCAATCACCCAAGCTGCTAAAGCGGTTACATCATTTTGTAATACCTGCTGCTCAACCACACTTTCACTCTGTGCTGCAAGTTCGTTATCTAACACCTGCACCACTTGTTGGTTAACATAACCAATCGTGCGATTAATTTCGTCTTGCAAATAAATACTCGCCACAGGTACGTCAAAAACTGCGCTGGAATCTTGTGTTTGCAAATCAGTATTTAACAGATCTATATCATCCAAGGTTAACGGACGTGGTGCATCAGGATCTGCACCTAAAACCAACTGCGTGACTTGACCGGCAGGGACGTCAACAAATGCTCCACTGCGGTTATGGGTCACACGGATTAGGCCATTTAACGTTGCTATCGCTTCGCGATTTTCGCCAATATAACCACTAAAAATCGTGCCGCGAATACCAATAGTAGCGGTGCGGGTTTCTAACTTAAAATTATCCGGTGCGACCTTACCTATTCGCCCCGTAATGGCTTTAAATGTGCCTTGAGTGACACTAAATTTCGCTTGAGATTGGCTTGAAGTTTCATTTAAAAAGGCATTAATTGCAAAATCGGTATTCGCGCCCAGTGTAATCACCGTATCATCGCTAAAACGTAATTGCGCGCGCGAAGCTGCCATGGTTTTAATCTTATCTTGTGCTTGTAAGACATCGCCGGTTTTGGCTACGAGCTTTTGATCAGCGCGCTCAATCGTCACTTCGCCCATCACCACTAATAACGAACCAAC
>DIJW01000042.1:0-1109 GCA_002421475.1 Thiomicrospira sp. UBA5634
AACTGGCAACAGGCAGCGGCTAGGTAAACCCCATCCGGTGCAAGACCAAATAGGAAAACAAGCGTTCGGGCAGGACGTGGCTCGCGTTCGTTTTCGGGTAGGTTGCTTGAGGGATATAGTGATGTACTCCCCAGATGAATGATTGTCATCCCGCTGTTTCGACACTGGGGTACAGAACCCGGCTTATAGATCCACTTACTTTCAAATTAATGCAAGACCACTTTATATGGTGCGTATATTTTTTATACTTTCTATATGTTGTGGTTTTGTTTAATCCTTCGCTGTGTGAAAATAAACCTAATGCATATAAGGCGTTGCCGTCCAAACTTAAATTTAAATATTAAGTATCTTTTTTATCCTTCTGAATTTATTCAATAATTTTTTAAATCCGGGTTGAGTTTCAACATGAGAACTCGTGTCTAAGTTATTGTCCTGTAATGAAATTTTTCACTTGTTGTGGTTGAAACTCGCTTGACAGTGGCTGGTAACAGCAATATAGTGGTGTCATGTGGGGAATAGTGGTGAAAAGTGGAGTTTTGAGACGTGTTATTTTTTCGCGGCATTAATTCAGTTAACTTGGACGAAAAGGGGCGTTTTGCGATCCCTAAGCGTTATCGTGAGTCCATTGCTGATGCCAGCGATAATCAACTGATCGTTACTATTGATTTACATAGCCCATGTTTATTAATTTACACGCAAGATGAATGGGAAGTTATTGAACGCAAATTAATGTCTTTGCCAAACGTTGATCCACAAGCACGTTTGTATCAACGCTTGTTATTAGGTCATGCAACTGAAGTGGAAATGGATAATCAGGGACGCATGTTGTTGCCAGGGTTGTTGCGGGATCATGCGAAGTTGGATAAACAAGCTATTTTGTTAGGGCAGGGCAATAAGTTTGAATTGTGGTCACAAGAGTCGTGGGATACGGATCGCCCTGATATGTTGCAACAAGTGCAGCAATCAGATGTGTCTGGTTCGTTAGCGATGCTGAGTTTGTGATGCAGGCTGAAAACACCCATTTTTCTGTTTTACTGAATGAGTCGGTAGACGGCTTAAATATTAAACCGGACGGTTTGTATATAGATGGTACGTTCGGTCGTGGCGGG
>DIJW01000042.1:1160-9034 GCA_002421475.1 Thiomicrospira sp. UBA5634
AAGCCGTAGCTTATGCGATGCAAAGTTTTACCGATCCGCGTTTTGAAATGGTTCACAGTAGTTTTGCCGATTTATTGAATATCTGTGAGCAGCGTGGTTTGGTTGGAAAAATAGATGGAATCTTGTTGGATTTAGGTGTGTCATCACCACAGTTGGATGAAGCTGAGCGTGGATTTAGTTTTATGCGCGAAGGGCCGTTAGATATGCGAATGAATCCGCTGCAAGGGCAAAGCGCAAAAGAATGGTTAAAAGAGGTGGATGAAAGCACGCTTGCATCAGTATTACGTAATTACGGTGAAGAGCGTTTTGCTTACAAGATAGCACGTGCAGTAAGTCATGATGCAAGACAGGGCTTAATTAATACAACGCGTGATTTAGCTGAGTTGATTGCACGAGTGGCGCCAAGCAAAGAGCGCCATAAACATCCGGCAACACGTAGTTTTCAAGCGATTCGTATTCACATTAATCACGAATTGGATGTGTTAAAAACAGTATTAGAAGCGGCGTTACAAGTGTTGGCGCCGCAGGGTCGGTTGAGTGTGATTAGTTTCCATTCGCTTGAAGATCGGATTGTGAAGCACTTTATGCGTGATCAATCGAAAGTGAAAGATTTATTTCCGGGGTTGCCTATATTGGTGGCGGGTTCGGTACCGATGTTGAAAGTGGTGGGTAAAGCATGCTTTCCAACGGATGAAGAATGTGCACTCAACCCACGTTCACGTAGTGCGGTTTTACGGGTTGCTGAGCGATTATCGCCAGTGGGTTGATTTGTTGGGTTTTAAAATAATATTTGTCTGCTGACTAGAGGAATTGTTGCCATGAGTACCATGAAATTTGATCTTAAAGAAGCAAAGGTGGTTCGCCAACCTGGAATGCCTGTGATCAAGGTAATCGGATTAGGCGGAGGAGGCGGTAACGCTGTTGACTTTATGGTGCGTTCAAAAGTGGAAGGCGTAGATTTCATTTGCGCTAACACAGATGCGCAAGCCTTAGCAAACTCAAGTGTGCCGGTACGAATTCAGATTGGTTCAAACGGTTTAGGCGCAGGTGCAAATCCAGAGCGCGGACGCCAAGCGGCAGAAGAAGACATTGACGCGCTTAAAGAGCATTTACGTGATGCGGACATGGTGTTTATCACGGCCGGAATGGGCGGGGGCACCGGCACTGGCGCTGCGCCAGTTGTGGCGAAGATTGCACGTGAAATGGGGATTTTGACGGTTGGTGTTGTGAGTAAACCTTTTGGTTTCGAACGCCGTACGCCGGCAGCTGAAGCCGGTATTGAAGAGTTGGCGAAACATGTTGACTCATTAATTACCGTGCCGAATGATAAGTTGCTGAAGGTCTTGGGTAAGGATTTCGTTTTAGCCAAAGCGTTTGATCACGCGAATGAAGTATTGCACGGCGCGGTGCAGGGTATTTCTGAACTAGTGACACGTCCTGGTTTGATTAACGTTGACTTTGAAGACTTGCGCACTGTTATGACTGAACGTGGTTTGGCGATGATGGGTGTGGGGTATGCAACCGGTGATGATCGCGCTCGTAAAGCGGCGGAAAAGGCGATTGCCAATCCATTGTTGGAAGACGTAGCGGTTTCTGGTGCGCGCGGTATTTTAGTTAACATTACCGGCGGTTTGGATTTAAGTCTTGGTGAGTTTTACGAAGTTGGTGAAGTCATTGATCAGGTTGCGGATAAAGATGCGATAGTGATTGTCGGTACCTCGGTTGATGAAAACATGAAAGATGAAATTCGTGTTACTGTCGTGGCAACCGGATTAACCAACGTCAGCAATAAAAAACCGGAGATGGTTAAACCAAACCTACAAGCTGTTCAAGCGCGTGCTGATGCAGAACGTGATGTACAAGAAGAAGTCGAAAAACCGGCAGCCATGAAGCCTCAGGAATCTGAAGTTGTACGTCCTAAAATGGCGGTAAATGCCGGGATTCAACCCATGGGTTCCAATAGTCATTATTTGGATATTCCAGCGTTCTTGCGTCGTCAGGCTGACTAGCCTTACGGATAGCATTAATGACCTCTCGATTCTTCAAGCCCATCCAGCTTATGAAAATAAACTGGGCTGGGCTTTTTGCATTTCTATTGCTCAGTTTGCTGGCGATTATTCTAGTGTTGATTGTGTTGGTTCAGCATAAGGTAAGGCATCTAGAAACCAGCTATTATCAAGGGCTTCAAGAACAAGCAAAGTTGGATGAAGAGTGGGGCCGTTTAATGCTGGAGAAAAGCCACTTGAGTTCACCCGGGCGCGTTGAACGTGTTGCTCGAGACACATTACAAATGACTGTGCCTCAAACTCAGCAAATTATCATTTTGCAGTCAAGGGAACCATGAACAGCCTCAATTTAAACCTGCAGCGTGAGCGCATTATTCTTGGCTTGTTATTGTTCGGTTTTATACTGATTGCTGCGCGAGCATTTTATGTACAAGTCGTGATGGCCGATTTTTTGGCGACCGAAGGTAATAAACGTCAAGTCCGTAATTTAGAGCAAGCTGCACCGCGCGGACAGATCGTTGATCGAAATGGCGCTTTATTGGCGCTGAGTACACCGGTTGCCTCGGTTTGGGTCGATCCCAAAACGTTGAAAAATTATCCTGAAGCAACACGTGTTTTAGCGCGTGAGCTGTCTTTGTCTGAAGTTACCTTGTCGCAACGTGTTAATGCCAATTCCGAACGACGGTTTTTATTTGTGCAGCGCGCGATTTTGCCTGATCTTGCCGCACGTATTGAACGTTTAGGATTGCCCGGGGTGTATATCAAAGAGGAATATAAACGTTATTACCCACATGGTGAAAGTGTGGCACATGTGGTCGGTTATACCGATGTTGATGATAAAGGGCAGGATGGGGTTGAGTATATTTATGACGGTTGGTTGTCGGGTAAGGACGGCCGTCGCCAAATCATTAAAGACCTTGAGGGTCGCGTGGTGCAATTTGTTAAAGATATTGAAATTGCGCAACCGGGTAAACAACTACAGTTAAGCATTGATAAAGATATTCAATATTTTGCTCATCGCGCATTGAAAGAGGTTATGGTTAAACATCAGGCAAAGGCGGCAGGCCTGGTGGTGTTGGATGCTAAAACCGGCGAAATTCTAGCCTGGGTTAATCAGCCAGGGTTTAATCCAAACAATCGTGCGCAAATTCAAGGCGAAGGTATTCGTAACCGGGTGATTTCAAGTTTAATTGAACCCGGTTCAACCATTAAGCCGTTTGTGGTGGCAAAAGCGTTGGATTTGGGTGTCACTAAAACCTCGGAAGTGATTAACACTTCACCGGGATATATGAATGTGCAAGGTCACATGATTAGTGATGCGGTTAATTATGGTCGTTTAACTGTCGGTGAAATTATTCAAAAGTCGAGTAATGTCGGCATCGCCAATATTGCTCGACGTTTGAGTGCAGAGCAGCAATGGTCATTATTTAACTCATTAGGTTTTGCGCAAGATTTAGGGCTGTTTTTACCCGGCGAGGTCTCTGGACATTTACGTCACCATTCTGAGTGGATGCGAGTGGATCAAGTATCAAGCTCTTTTGGTTACGGCTTTAATATTAATTTGATGCAATTGGCACATGCTTATTTAGTGTTTGCTAATCAAGGCCAGTTGCCGCCGTTGTCGTTATTAAAAATTGAACAAGCACCCAAAATGAAACCGGTTATCAGCGCGCAATCAGCGCAACAAGTTTTGACAATGATGGAAATGGTCACACAACGTGGTGGAACGGCTACAGAAGCCCGAATAGAGGGTTATCGTGTAGCCGGGAAAACCGGTACAGTGCATAAAGCCAAAGCGGGTACTTATCAGCAAAATGAGTATTTGGCGATGTTTGTCGGATTAGTACCGGCGTCTCGTCCTGAGTTGGTAATGGCCGTGTTAGTTGATCAACCCAGCCGCGGTTTATATGGCGGTGGCAATGTTGCTGCGCCGGTCTTTCAAGAGGTGATGCAACATGCGTTGCGGTTACGTAATATTGATCCGGATGGAGCATTGAAATGAAAACCTTGGCGCAGTTACAACAATGGACTGAAGGTGTTTGGCAAAGCCCGCAACCAGGCCTGCAAATTAATGAGCATTTGCAAGTTAAGCAACTTACGCATCAAACACAGTTTATTGAATCAGGTTGGGTTTTTGTGGCCTTGCCGGGACAGCGTCACGGCCGCGATTATTGGCAAACTGCGGCACAGCGCGGCGCGGTTTGCATTATCAGTGATCAGCCGATTGAGAATTGCCATTTACCGGTATTAATGGTGGCGGATTTGCCGCAACGTGTTGCCCTGCTGGCGGATTGGTTTTACGATCAACCAAGCCAAAAAATAGGCGTGATTGGTGTGACTGGCACTAATGGCAAAACTTCAACCACGCATTATATTGCGCAATTATTGGTGAGTCAGGGTGTTCGCGTCGGCATGATAGGCACTCTGGGTAATGGTGAATACGGTCATTTAGAGGATAGCCCGAATACTACACCGGAGGCTTTAACCCTTCAGCGTTGGTTGGCGCATTTTGTTGAGATGGGACTCGATTGGGTGGTGATGGAAGTTTCTTCACACGGTCTGGCGCTGGGACGAATTAGCGGTATCGAATTTGCCTGTGTGGCGTTAACCCAAGTTACGCGTGACCACTTAGATTTTCATTTAGACGTGGCGGATTATCAACGCGCTAAATGCCGTCTGTTTGAGGATTACGTCACGCGTCATCGCGTGATAAATGCCGACGATGTGGTGGGTAAAAAATTATTGGGATTGGCGGATGTTTTCAGTTATAGTTTGCACGCAAATAATTCGAATTTAAAAGCTACAAACTTAACTTTATCAGCGCACGGTATGCAACTTGAGTTGTGTTATGCCGACCAACAAAAGCAAGTTAGTCTGCCTTTGATGGGGCGTTTTAATGCCGAAAACGTCATGTGTGCATTAAGTTGTGTGCTGGCGCTAGGTTATGCGTTTAATGCGGTTTTACCTGCGTTAGCCGAGTTACAAGCAGTTTGCGGGCGTATGCAGCCGGTGGCAAATCAGGCTAATCAAGTGACGGCAATTGTGGATTATGCACATACACCGGATGCGCTAGAACAAGTTTTATTGGCTTTAAGAGCGCATATTCCAAACAGTCAGTTATGGGTGGTTTTTGGCTGCGGCGGTGATCGTGACCGAGGTAAACGTCCCTTAATGGGTGCGGTGGCTGAGCGTTTGGCGGATAGGGTGGTATTAACCAGTGATAATCCGCGCACAGAAGAACCGCAACATATTTTGGCTGAAATTGCTGCTGGTATGCAGGTCATCACACACCAAGAAATATCGCGCCAAGTGGCAATAGAATGGGCTTTATCACAAGCACAACCCGGTGATGTCGTACTGGTCGCGGGTAAGGGTCATGAGCAATATCAAGAAATTAACGGTGTAAAAACACCGTTTAGCGATCAACAGGTGATTCAAAAATGGCGCAAAACTTAACAACGCAATCGCAAACATCCGTTGATTCCAGTCAGGTGGTTTGGCCTGTTTCGGCGTTGGCAGATTGGGCTCAAGGGCAATTAATCGGTTGTCCAACAGTTGTTTGTCATGGAATCAGTACCGATTCTCGCAGCACCAGGCCTGGTGATTTGTATATTGCGTTGGTGGGTGAGCATTTTGACGGGCATGACTTTATTCAACAAGCACTCGAAAAAGGCGCCACGGCGGTGATGGTTTGTCGTCAATCAGCAGTTAATTGTCCGCTGATTGTTGTGGCCGATACGCGGATTGGATTGGGGTTGTTGGCTCGCAATTATCGTTTGAGTTTAGGTTTAAAAGCCCTCGTGGCAGTGACCGGCATGAACGGTAAAACCACGGTTAAAACGTTGCTGGCGCATACTTTGCAAACGGTTGCACCGACTTGGGCAACTCAGGGTAATTTAAATAATGATTTTGGCGTGCCGCGTACCTTGTTACAACTGCGCGCAGAACATCAATACGCGGTGATCGAAATGGGCGCCAATCACCGTAATGAGATTGATTATCTGACGCGATTGGCGTGTCCTGATGTGGCGTTGATTACGCTGGCAGCGGGGGCGCATTTAGAAGGTTTTGGCAGCTTGCAGGGCGTCATTGATACCAAGGGTGAAATTTTTAACGGTTTGGCTGACGATGGTATAGGTATTATCAATACCGATTCAGCGGGATTTAATCAATGGTTGGCACAGTTAGCGGATAAGCGTTGTTTAACTTTTGGGCGAGCGCCAAATGCTGATGTGCGTTTGTTGGATGTTGAGCAAACGGCAAACGGGATTGAATTTAGTTTAAGTTTTAACGGCGAAACGCACGCCGTGTCTATGCCGATTTTAGGTGCGCATAATGCGATGAACGCCGCCGCCGCCGTGGCGGTATGTCTGGCAGTGGGTTTGAATTGGGCGCAAATAGTACCAGGCCTGCAAACGTTTACGGGTGTCGCCGGACGTTTGCAAACCTATCGGTTGGCGCAGGGCGGATTGCTGATTGATGACAGTTACAATGCCAACCCAAGTTCGGTTAAAGCGGCGATAGATACACTTGTGGCGATTCCGGGGCGTTCATTACTGTGTTTGGGCGCGTTGGCCGAGCTGGGTGCAGATTCGTTAAAGTTACATCAAGAGCTGGGTGAGTATGCGCGTCAACATGGTGTTGAAATGTTATTTACCTTTGGTGAAGCCACAAAGGCCACTCAGGCAGGTTTTGCGCTAAATCGACCACCGGATACACCGTTTACTGATCAACTTGCGCTTGCACTGCAGGTGCAACAGGTTTTGCAAACAGCTCAGTCGGCTCATCCACTGAATATTTTAGTTAAAGGCTCGCGCAGCGCCCAGATGGATCGTGTAGTGGCCGCCATTTTAGAAAGGAACGATCATGCTCGTTTATCTTAGTGAATATTTAACGCAGTATTACAAAGGGTTTTCGGTATTTAACTATATTACCGTGCGCGCGATTATGAGTGTGTTGACCGCATTAGTGGTGTCGTTTTTGATTGGTCCAGCAGTGATTCGTTGGTTAACACGGTTAAAAGTTGGTCAGAGCATTCGCTTGGATGGGCCGCAAACGCATTTAATCAAATCCGGCACACCGACTATGGGTGGCACACTGATTCTATTTTCGGTCACGTTGGCAATTGTGTTGTGGGGGGATTTGACTAATTATTACCTGTTAATCGTTACCCTTACGATGCTGGGTTTTGGTGTAATCGGTTTTATTGATGATTATAAAAAAGTCGTTTACCGCGATCCGAACGGCATGCGTTCACGCACTAAGTTTTTTTGGCAGTCGGTGATAGGTTTTGGCGCAGCTTATGCGTTTTATGCAATTGCCACTGTGCCGGCTGAAAGTCAGCTATTGATTCCTTATATGAAAGACACCTTTATCTATTTGGGGGCGTGGGGAATTGTTTTAACCTATTTTGTGATTGTCGGCACGTCGAATGCGGTGAATTTAACCGATGGTTTAGACGGCTTGGCGATTATGCCGGCGGTGTTGGTAGCCGGTGCATTAGGGGTGTTTGCTTATGCTTCCGGTCATGTCATTTTTGCGAATTATTTAAATATTCCTTATATTCCGGGGGTAAGCGAGTTGACCATTTTAACTGCGGCATTAGTTGGTGCCGGGTTAGGATTTCTCTGGTTTAACGCCCATCCGGCGCANNCGCAGGTTTTTATGGGCGATGTCGGTTCGTTGGCCATTGGCGCGGCTTTGGGTGCAACCGCAGTAGCCGTGCGTCAGGAAATTGTGTTGTTTATTATGGGCGGGATATTTGTGGTCGAAACCCTGTCAGTGATTTTGCAAGTCGGTTCTTACAAGTTACGTGGTAAACGCATCTTTTTAATGGCGCCGTTACATCATCATTTTGAACAAAAAAGC
>DIJW01000170.1 GCA_002421475.1 Thiomicrospira sp. UBA5634
ACAATAAACGTAGGTTGGCCATTTTCTGCCAATCATCCCCCGGCATTTTCGCTGCCAAAGCGCCTTTCATGTGCACCACTTCATCGTGTGAAATCGGCAAAATAAAGTTTTCGGTATAAGCGTAAATTTGACTAAACGTCAGTTGGTTGTGGTGATAGGGACGATATACCGGATCTTTCTCAAAGAAATCCAAGGTGTCGTTCATCCAACCCATATTCCACTTCATGGAAAAACCTAACCCGCCCATCCAGGTTGGTCGCGAAACCATGGGCCAAGAAGTCGATTCTTCTGCCATGACTAATGCGCCTGGATGTTGACTATGCACTTCGGCATTTAATTGCTGTAAAAATGCAATGGCTTCCAGATTTTCGCGCCCGCCGTGAATATTTGGCAGCCATTCACCGTGATTACGCGAATAATCCAAATACAACATCGACGCCACCGCATCAACCCGCAAGCCGTCAAGGTGAAACTCTTTAATCCAAAATAAGGCATTGGCGATCAAGAAGTTACGCACTTCATTGCGGCCAAAGTTAAAGATATACGTACCCCAATCTTGATGCTCACCTAAACGCGGATCTTCGTGTTCGTACAAGGCTGTGCCGTCAAAACGCGCCAAGGCAAAACTGTCTTTGGGGAAATGCGCCGGCACCCAATCCAAAAACACGCCAATACCGTGTTGATGACAATGATCAACAAAGTAACGGAAATCATCCGGTGTACCAAACCGGCTGGTCGGCGCAAAATAACCGGTGGTTTGATAACCCCACGAACCGTCAAATGGATGTTCGGTAATCGGCAATAATTCAATATGGGTGTAACCCATCCATTGCACATACGACACTAAACGATGTGCGATTTCGCGGTAATTTAAAAAGCCGCCGGCATCATCACGTTGCCATGACCCCAAATGCACTTCGTAAATATTGATCGGCTGATGTGCCCAATCAAACTGCGAACGTTGCTGCAACCAGGCCTGGTCTTGCCATTGATGCTGGCTTTTGTGTACATAAGAGGCGGTTTTGGGTCGCTGCTCCATGGCTCGCGCATAAGGATCTGTTTTAGTAAAAACCGCGCCGGAATGGGCATTACGAATTTCATATTTATAGTGATCACCTGGGTGCAGGCCTGGTATAAAAAGCTCCCACACCCCGGAGCCGCCACGTGAACGCATCGGATGGCGTAAACCATGCCAACCGTTAAAATCGCCAACCACCGATACCCTTTCTGCCGACGGTGCCCACACGGCAAACTGCACACCTTCAATACCGTCTACCGTTTTTAGGTGTGCACCCAAATGCTCATAAATTTGCCAATGCTGGCCTTCAGCAAATAAATGTAAATCCAGCTCACCCAGCAGTGGGTTAAAACTATCCGGTGAAACCATCGAATGAGTGTAATCACCCTCTTGCCATTCCAGTTGATAATGCAACGGAATTTTTTTATGTTGGGCTTCAGTTAAAGCCACACTAAATAACGCGCTATTGCCAACGCGTTGCATGACATATTCGCCCTCAAGCCGCACGCTGGATGCAGTCGGTAACCAGGCTCGGATTTCCCAGCCTGTTGCTACTTGATGACGACCAAGCAACTGAAAAGGATCGTGTAACCGACCTTGCGCTAAACGCGACAATAGTGAATTAAATGCATTCATTCAGACAAGTCTCTTTTTAAACCGTTAAGGCGCTGTGTTTTGTTCACCCAGCCATAGATACGTTCATCGAGGTCTGCGGGTAATTCTTCCCAATCAAATTGCCAACGCCAGTTATTAACTGTTGTGCCCGGCGTATTCATACGATGTTCACTGCCGAGTGCCATAAAATCCTGCAACGGCACAATAACTCGTTCGGCAATCGACTCAAACGCGGTCACAATGAGAGGCCAAGGCATTTCGCCTGCATGTTGATTAAGCTGGGACAGTACCCAGTTTTTTGCCCCTTGGTCGAGACTGTTAAACCAACCGAGCGAAGTATCATTATCGTGCGTGCCGGTATAAACCACAGAGTTTTCGACCAATTCATTTGGCGAATGAGGGTTATCCGGTAAACCGCTAAAACCAAACTGCAAAACGGACATACCCGGTAAATTAAACTGTTGTTTCAACGCCACCACTTCTGGGGTAATAATGCCTAAATCTTCCGCCACTAACGGCAACGGATCAAATTCTGCCTGCAAACAATTTAACAGCTCTGCGCCGGGCGCTTTTACCCAGCTCCCGTTTATTGCGGTTGGTTCAGTCGCTTGAATTTCCCAACTGGCATCTAAGCCACGGAAATGATCAATGCGTAATAAATCGAATAATGCTAATGAAGCCTCTACACGCTGACGCCACCAACTAAAATTATCAGCTCGCATCACATCCCAGTTATAGTGCGGATTTCCCCAACGTTGACCGGTCGCGGAAAAATAGTCCGGCGGCACACCGGTGACCACGGTAGGCTGCAAGTTTTCATCTAACTTAAACTGCTGCGGATTTGCCCAGACATCTACACTGTCATAAGCGACAAAAATGGGCATATCACCAAACAATTTGATGCCTTTAGCATTGGCATCATGTTTGAGCGTTAACCAAAGATGGTGTAAATAAAATTGCTGTTTTTTGATGGTGAGCAATGCTGTTTCATTTAACTTAGCAAATTCTGCCAGCGTCTGTTCATCACGAAACCGATAAGACTGCGGCCATTCATACCAGGCCTGGTGATTAAACTGAGCACGCAATGCCATAAACAATGCATAGTCATGCAACCAATGAGGCGGCTTTTTAAGAAACTTTTCAAACGCCTTGTTATCTACCTGTTTTGCCCAACCTTTAGGTAATAACCGAGGATTGATCGCAAACGCCGAAATACTTTGATAGGGTGATAAATCATCATGCGGTGCAGTTAATGGGAGCATTTGCCAGATCGACAACCCCGCTTTTTGCATCCAGTCCAAAAACAACCAGGCCTGGTAATCTAACACACCGCTGGGTAAAGATGTGGGATGCAATAACTCCCCTGCCGATCTTGCCATAAATCCTCTCTCCGTATCTAGTTTCTACTCAAGCCGTGATTTTTTCTATCGAACTTAAGCAGCAAAACGCACCTAATTGCGGCGCATGGTTCCCGCATTTTCCATCGAGCCACCACCCTGAGAAATTGAGATATTCAAAATTTCCGGCGGTACAACACCGAGCAACTCGTACAACTTTTGCAAATGGCGACGATAAAGCTGATCAAAGTCACGCACACTATCCGATGGGTTGTAATCACCAAACCACCAAAACCAATCTGAACCTTCACATACTGCCAACTGTTCGGTTGCCAAACGGGTTTGTTCGGCACTCAACCGACCGTCGGCAATAACCGAATCAAACGTCTGTTTAGCCTCAACCAATAAATCCCAACCCTTATTTTTTTCCTGATCACCAATCCAAGTAGAAAAAGAACCGTACACCCAGCTACCGGCTTTTAATATCGGTAAATGGCGCAATTTGGCTCCTTGCTCCAAGGCTTCGCTAAAGGTCGTCATTTGAATTTTTTTATGGTGGGTTAAGCGATCATATAACGCGGTTAAGAAGTGATAAGCATTTTCAGGATAATATTCCCACGCGTTTTCACCATCCAAAATGACACTGACCACATGTTCTTCGACCTTATCGCCTAAAAAGTTGGCGATATTTTCCAAGTGATGGGCAAAGTCATTGGCAGCATCTGCCGGATTCCAATCTTTGTATTGAAAGCCAATCAAATCCGATAACCCATCATCCCGGAAAAACAAGGCACAATCTTGTGTGGCGTGTTGTAGCGGTTGATACAGTGCGCGTTTAGACGCAATATCATGATGATTAAGATGCGAAGCTTCGCACGCATGCCGCCAAACACCTTCACCGGAAGCAGTCCATTTAAAACCAAAATAATCCAGCAAACCTACCGCCGCGCTGCTAATCGCACCCTCTGATAACCACACGCCTTGCGGTTTACGGCCAAAATGAGTTTGATACACGTCTAAACCATGCTGCATATGCCAGCGGGCACGTTCGTAACCGCCGGGATAAGCCTCATATTCGGGCGCAGGCGCATGCGGCAACGCATCACGCATCGAATGAAAATCTATTAACAACGGTACAATTGGATGACCATAAGGCGTCATCGAAATTTCAATTTGTCCCAACTCCATCAATTTGCGATAACGCGGAATAATGCCGGCTAAAATATCCGCCATTATCTCAACCAACCTTTGTTGGTCATCGCGGGTAAAGCCATAACCTTTATCCATCAACGCTATGACACGGGCATCTGTTTTACGCACACTTGCCCCCATCCAACTGAGGTGGTACCACATCAACAAGTCGACATAATAATTGTCACTTAAATACATCAGCGTTTGATCGAACAGATGGTCATCCGCGCTATAAGGTCGCACTATATTGACCAGATGGCGATAACTTGGCCACGGGTCAATCATGGTTGGCGCAAACGCCCGCTGACAGGCCTGCACAATTTCTTTACGACCCGCTAAATCTTGCGGAATCTCTGTCACGCCCGCCACTAAATTAAGTAATGCGTCTTGCATCGGCTGACGATTTTTTAACCAGGCCTGCATTTGATGCGCATAATCATCAAGCTGCTCAAGCAAAACAGGGGCAAAATTAACCACGACCTTCGCTTCAGGACAGGCCTCAAGATAAGCCACCATATCGGTATAGTCTTTAATCGCGTGCAAATACACCCACGGTAACCGATACTGTCCATCCAGGCCATCACGGTAATGAGGTTGATGCATATGCCAACACAATACCACTTTAATCTGCTTTGTCTGTTCCACTTAAACCCTAACCTATTTTTAGCGCGTAAAATGCACGCTTTGCCCTAACATATCGGGCGTAACCAATACCAAGCCATTTTCATCTACATAAAAACGTTTGGCATCCTCTTCTCTATTTTCACCAATGACCGTACCCGGTGGGATACTGCATCCCTTGTCGATAATAGTGTTTTGAATCCGACAATTACGCCCGATTTCAACGCGGGGCAATAACACCGAATCTTTAACTAAACTAAAGCTATGAATAAAACAGCCACTTGAAATGACTGAGCGTTTCACTCGTGCACCGGACAAAATACAACCGGCAGATACCATCGAGTCAATCGCTTCACCGCGACGGCCTTCATCATCAAACGCAAACTTAGCAGGTGGCAATTGCGCTTGATAAGTCCAAATCGGCCAGTCGCGATTGTACAGGTTTAGTTCAGGCGTAATGGAACACAAATCCAAACTGGCTTTCCAATAAGACTCTAATGTGCCGACATCTCGCCAATAAACCGGCTCACCTTGATCATCGACAAACGGATAAGCACGCACATGCCACTCATCAATAATTGAAGGAATAATGTCTTTACCAAAGTCGTTTGAAGAGTTGGGATTGTCGTGATCTTCAATCAATTTTTGAAATAAAAACTCAGTTGAGAAAATATAAATCCCCATCGAAGCTAATGCTTTGTCGGGTTTACCCGGCATCGCCTCAGGGTCTTTTGGTTTTTCGGTAAATTTTGTTATTTTGAAACTTGGATCAACCGACATCACACCAAAACCGGTCGCATCCATACGCGGCACTTCAATACAGCCAATGGTCACGTCCGCACCGGATGCGGCATGCTCAACCAGCATTTTACTGTAGTCCATCGAGTAAATATGATCCCCGCCCAGCACCATCACATATTCAGGGGTGTGGCGACGTAAAATATCCAAGTTTTGATATAACGCATCCGCTGTACCTTTATACCATTCCTTATCTACCCGCTGCTGTGCCGGTAATAATTCAACAAATTCACCCACTTCATAACGCATAAAACTCCACGCACGCTGCACATGACGAATTAAAGAATGGGCTTTATATTGCGTTAACACGCCGATTGTTCGGATACCGGAGTTAACGCAATTGGATAAAACGAAGTCAATAATGCGATATTTGCCACCAAACGGCACCGCCGGTTTAGCACGCCAACGGGTTAAATCTTTTAAGCGACTCCCTTCACCGCCGGCCAAAACTAATGCCAGTGTTTTTCGGGTTAGCTCGGTTGCTGATTTTGTCTCAGTATAATTCTTCATAACATCCTCATCCAATGTCCGGTTTTTATTTTTTGTTTTTGTTTGTAACGATTTTATTGACACGGCTTAAATAAACGACGCGCTCGAAACATCGCACCCGTTAATCCTAACGCCGGATCGGTCACTAAATAGATCGGCATGCTCATCACCAATTTTTGCATACGCCCTTTATTGTGCAAATTATACAAAAAGGAGCTTTTTTCCATCCACGCCTTTATCTTACCTGCTATTCCGCCGGCAATATAGACCCCGGCACGTGAAGGCCACAATAAAGCCACATTGCCGATATAACTGCCATAAATCTCGACGAAAGCATCCAGTGCTGATACCGCATGCTGTTGACCTTGTTCAGCAAAAGAGTAAACCTGCTCAGCACTAAACCAGGCCTGGTGGTCATGTGGATCTAAGCCGGCAAAAAACGCATATAAAGCTTCCAGTCCGGCGCCGGACAAAATACGCTCGTAAGATACATGCGGCCATACTTGCCAAAACCAACTCAACAAGGCCTGCTGGGTTTGATTAACCGGTGCAAAATCCATATGACCGCCTTCACATGGTTGAGGCCAAAACCCATCCATACAACGCACAATGGGTGCAATACCTAAACCGGTACCGGCACCGACCACTAATCGGTTGCCTCGCCCGTCATACTCCCCCGGATGCAAAACCACATATTGACTAGGGTTTAAGCCATCAATACCAAACGCCGCCGCTTGAAAATCATTAATCAGTTCAACTTGATCTATGGAACATTGTTGTTGCAAGTGATCGGCATCTATATGCCAAGGAAGATTGGTCAAGTCGGCCTGCCGGCCTGATACAGGCCCCGGCAAACCAAAACAAGCCGACTCAAAATGAGAAAATTGAAAGGCAGGGCTGAATTGCTGAATAATCGATTCCAACGAATCAAAGGTCTGACTGGGATACTTAGCCTCTGCTAAGATTTTTTCGGGGGCTTCACTATCGACTGCGCGTAACCAAGATTTTGTACCGCCAATATCTCCCGCCAGTAATAGCATGCTACCCCCTAGTTAAAAATGCGTTAACGCTAATCGAAATGACTGTCTAAACCTTCACATAACAAATGACTAATCAAGGCGTGTGCCTCTTGGATTCGAGCGGTCGCATCTGAATTAACCTGAAAACATAAATCCGCCTGCGCTGATAATGCACTGGGTTTTGCACCGGTTAACGCAACACAAAAACAACCCATATCTTTTGCTTGTTGCTGAGCCAGCACCACATTACGGCTATTGCCTGAAGTCGATAAACTCATTAATACATCACCCGGTTTAGCTAAGGCTTCAACCTGGCGGGCAAACACGGTATCAAACTCAAAATCGTTACTATGGGCAGTTAACAATGAACTGTCTGTTGTTAATGCAATCGACGCCAATGGGCGGCGGTTTTTGACATAACGCACCATGAGTTCGGCTGCCATGTGCTGTGCATCCGCTGCACTGCCGCCATTACCGCACCACAAAACTTTCCCTCCCGCCTGCAGTGAGGCCACCACCTGCGCAACCAAAACCTCAATTTTGTCGCGTTGACTAAACACCGAATCAATTGCTTGCAGGTGGCTTAAGCGTGCTTTTTCAAAGTCAATCATTCCGCCGCCTCCGCTTGTGCAATACGTTCAACAATATTGGTGGTAGAAAAACCATCCCAAAACGACAGCACTTCAACCTGTCCACCGTTGTCCCATACACATTTTGCACCGGCAATTTGCTCAGGTTTATAATCACCACCCTTCACTAATACATCCGGTTTGAGCTTACAAATTAAACGCTCTGGCGTATCTTCTCTAAACGGCAACACCCAATCGACACAACTTAAAGCAGCCAGCAATTCCATTCGACTGGTTAACGGCACAATCGGTCGTGTTGGCCCTTTCAAAACTTGAACTGACTCATCCGTGTTCACCGCTACAATCAAACGCTCACCCAGCTTGGCGGCCTCATTTAAATAACGCACATGGCCTGAATGCAAAATATCAAAGCACCCATTCGTAAACACCACTTTTTCACCTTGAGCTTGTGCTGCTTGCACTAACGCGAGCAATTCATCTTCGCTCGGCGCGACATAACCTTTATGACGCATGGTGTTTTGCAAATAATTATCCAACTCTGCTTTCGATACCGTTGAAGTCCCCACCTTACGCACCACAATACTGGCCGCGGCATTTGCCAAATGGGTCGCATTTTGCCAACTTAATCCAGATGCGACGGCGGTAGCTAACGTTGCCATAACCGTATCACCGGCACCGGTGACGTCAAACACTTCTTGCGCCTGCGATTTCAACATATAAGGTTTGGCTTGTTTAGATACCAACGCCATACCATGTTCACTGCGTGTCACCAACAAGGCTTGCAAATCGAGAGTCTCAATCAAGGTTTGTGCCTTTTCTACCAGGCCTGGTTCATCAGGGCACTCACCAACTATTCGCTCAAACTCAGCTTGATTGGGTTTAATTAAGGTGGCGCCACGATAACGACTGAAATCATCCCCTTTTGGATCAACCAATACCGGCACGCCGGCGTCACGCGCGGCGGTTATCATCTCTTCAACATACGCCAATGCGCCCTTGGCATAATCAGACAACACTAATACATCATATTCAGCGACTTTCTTCGCTACCGCACTTGCTAAGGCTTTGGCGGAAAACGCCGGCACCGGCTGCTCAAAATCCATCCGAATTAATTGCTGATGATGGCTCAGTACACGTAATTTACAAATCGTGCCGCTTTCACAATAAACCCAATCACGCCCAACCTGAGCTTTCTCAAGCACCGCGTCCAGCTGTTGACCTGATACATCTTCGCCAATAATGCCCATTAAATGTACTTTCGCACCTAAAGCCGATACATTTAGCGCTACGTTAGCAGCACCGCCGGCACGCAGCTCATTACCGGACACCTTAACGACCGGTACCGGTGCTTCGGGAGAAATACGCCCGGCTTTACCTGTCCAATATTGGTCAAGCATGACATCACCGACCACTAATAGTTTTGCTTGAGAAAAATCGTGCATCATGAAATTTTAATGAACCTTTAAACTAAAACGAGTTAATCGAGCTACTCGGGACAAACTGCGAAGATTTAACCGTGTTAACGACTCAAATCCAGCTGAAATATACCCAAAATATATCGAGATATTATTTGTATTAAATGAGGACAAGTTTATCAGGAAACTCACTAATACACAGCCGCCAAAACAAGCTAAAACTGAGGATTTATGCAAATCTACGACTTTTTAAGCCACGAAATTAATTCTTTACATCCGGCTTTTCTTTATATAATACCCGCCAATTTATAATTTAAACACCTCCCCCAAACATACGAGCCTGTTATGAAAAAACGTTCCGCGCTATGGTTTACCCCAATTGTTTTAAGTTTACTGATTCTGCGCCCGCAAGCCTTGGCATCAGAAGTCGCCGGCTTTTTATGGCGTGGTGCGACTTGGGTAACCTTAGCCGGATTGGGTTATACCAATGCGTTTCGTGCCGACTCGATGCGTATGAGTTTTGGCTCATTTGATGATCATGATGCGTTACAAATTGAAGCCAACTTCCGTTATGACATTGGCGAATTTGAACCTGTATTTTCAGGGTTAGACATCAAACCTTTTATTGATGTCAGTTACTCTGCTTGGCAAATGTTGAAAGAAGATGGCATCAGCATGACTAACAAAGGCAATGCCTTGGGTATCGCGCCGGGATTTCGTTTTCAATGGGATGGCCTTTTAATCCATTTTGTTGATGTTCGCGCCGGTATCAGTTTATTGGCCCCCACCACACTGGAAAATAATGACGGCACAACACGTGAGTTTGGTGGTAACTTGACGTTCTCTGAGCAGTTTGCATTGGGTGGTTTTTTCTCCGACAAAAAAGGCTGGGAATGGTCACTAGGCGTGCAACACCATTCTAACCACAATATTTATGAAAAAAATAATGGTATTGAGTTCTATAACATTACGCTTGGTTACAACTACTAACCTTGATGACTAAACCAACCCGCAAACATTTAGATGTGATTTACTTATACTCAACATTCTATTCGGCGTTACAACGTGCTTTTGTGCAGGAGAAACATCGTTATGTGTTTTTCCTGTTGTGTGTTGTCGCGCTGTTTGCTCTGAGTTGGTGGTTAAAACCACTACTGCAACTGCCACCCGCTTTCCCGCCTCAACATCTCAACCTCAGCGAAAAAAATCCAAATCCTTTCTACCTCGTCGCCGATATTGCCGCGATGCCGACCAAGGCTGTGCATGCTATCAGTGTCATTGCGCAAGACGACAATGATTTAATGGCTTTTTGGTACGGAGGAACCAAAGAGGCCAAACCGGATGTGGCGTTGTATCAAGCTCATTATTTGGCAGAACAAAACCGCTGGCAAACTCCGCAAAACATTATGGATCGTTTCCAAGTCACCAAAGACACCGGACGCATGACGATATTAATCGGCAATGCCACCGCAATTAAAATGCAACAACGCATATTATTATTTTTTGTCAGTGTCGGCGCCGGTGGCTGGGCAGCCAGCAGCTTAAATGTGACCTATTCAGATGATCAAGGCCAAAGCTGGAGTAAAGTTCAACGCTTAATCAGCTCGCCGTTTTTAAACATCAGCACCTTGGTGCGTAACCCGCCTATCCGAATTAACGACAACCTTATTGCGATACCGGCTTATCACGAATCACTGAACGAATATTCCGAAATACTCTGGCTGAATGCCAATGGTCAATTAATCAATAAAACTCGCGTGTTAAGTGGCATGCATGCGATTCAGCCGGTTATTTTTAGCCGTGATAACCACATCACGGTTTTACACCGTTCAATGGATCTCGAACTGCCACAAGTGATTGCTCGCTCGTCAGAAACCATGATGCAAAACTGGAACAATGTGGAGGTTTTGGATCTCCCCAACTCCGACAGTGCTATGGCCGGATTAGAATTAGCCAACGGCCAATGGTTGTTAGCTTATAACCACGCTCACGAACTACGTCAACGCATGGATTTAGCTATCAGCTCAGGGCCACATTCAAATTGGTCTGAGCCTTTAAATATTGAACACAATTCTGAACAAAATTTTGCCTACCCTGTTTTAATTCAAACTACGGATGGACTTATTCACTTGTTTTATACGGTCGACAGAACACATTTTCGCCATATCCGTTTTAACCAGACCTGGTTGGAGGAAAATCTACCATGATAGACATCCTCACCCCATTGGGATTGCTTCTGTTATTGATTGGCATGAGTGCCAAACTGCTGCGTTTAACGGCGATAAACAAAAAACCTCATCTGCATAAACTCATGATTTTGCTTGTCGTCACGATGGCTTTTATCCCTTTTGCTGACTACTCATTATTTAATGTTTTGTATGGCGTAGTCGGTTTCTTCAGTTTGCCGACACTTGCACTGTTAACATTGTTCGTTTTACGCCAATTTGGTTTTGTAGCGGCAGAACTTAATCAACTTACTAAAACATTGCTGGCAACAAATGCGGTATTAATTGGTCTGGTGTTATACCCAAGTGCCATCGGTTTTATTGACTTAGATTTATACGCTTTAGGTTATAGCTATCCAATCAGCGGATTGTTTGCAGTGCTGATATTGATGGCATTGTGGTTTAAGCAGTGGCTACTGGCTTTGATCTACATCCTGGCCTGGTTAGGCTGGTTAATCCAACTCAACTGCTCACCCAACGGGTTTGATTATCTATTGGATTTTTGGTTGGTGTGCTGGGGATTAATATGGCTGATAAGTCAGTTAATTAGCAAATTTAAAGGGGCTCAGTTATGGCGCAAAAACTAACTTTATTGAGCTTAACCCTGTTATTTGCGCTGGTAGTGTTCAGCGCCATCGGCATTCCGTTAATTGAACCCGATGCGGCTATTTATGCGGATATTGCACGTGAAATGTTCTACAACCAAAGTTATGAGATCACCTATAAAGGTGAAGATTGGCTGGACAAACCGCACCTGCCGTTTTGGTTAAGCGCTTTGGCCTACTTTATCTTTGATGTATCGTTATTCGGTTATAAACTGCCCGCCATTTTAGCTTCTTTATTAGGCGTGTTTTACACTTACAAGTTCGCCGGAACATATTACGATAAACGTACCGCAATCCTGGCGGTTGGCGTGTTAATTAGCAGCCTACACTTTCTGTTATCGTTACAAGATGTACGCGCTGAACCCTTTTTAATGGGCTTTATGGCGATGGCGTTTTATCATCTTGTGCGTTATTTTGAACAGGCGCGATTAACTGACTTTTGGTTATCCGCACTCGCTGCCGGTCTAATGATGATGACCAAAGGTGTGTTTGTACTTATTCCGCTTTTCAGTGCCATTTTTGCCGCGATCTTAATCCATAAATCCTATCGACGTTTGCTTGAGCTACGCTGGTATTTATGGATCATCGCAGTATTGTTTTTTACCTCTCCGGTCATTATCGCTTATTACCTTCAGTTTGATGCGCAACCTTTAAAATCAGTCGATTTACGCGAATGGGGAATCCAACAAAACGTATCCGGGATTAAGTTTTTCTTTTGGGATAGTCAATTTGGCCGCTTTTTTAACACCGGTCCAATTCAAGGTGAAGGCAGTTATGACTTTTATTTCCATACCCTGTTATGGGCATTTTGGCCGTGGGGTTTATTGATTTATTTTGCGACTGCGCAGCTCATTTATAAACTCATCAAACGCCAGCCGGTTACAGAGGTTTATTCGCTGTTTGCAATCTTGCCGATGTTTTTTATT
Organism: Thiomicrospira sp. UBA5634; assembly: GCA_002421475.1. Taxonomy (GTDB): domain Bacteria; phylum Pseudomonadota; class Gammaproteobacteria; order Thiomicrospirales; family Thiomicrospiraceae; genus Thiomicrospira. The sequence goes on from DIJW01000170.1 coordinate 12,850, forward strand.
TTTTCATTATCCAGTTTTCAATTACCGCACTACTTAAATATTTTATTCCCATTTTTTGCCGTCATCACGGCTGCATACCTGATCAATTTTTTTAAATTAAAACTTTGGATTCAACTGGCACATACCGCCTATTTCTGGTTTGCGGCCGCATTGTTACTCACCATTCCGATTATTTTTAGCGGTTTTGATTTCAGCATCATCGGTTATGCCTTATTAGGTGGAATCATTGCTCTGTTTATCGCACAGTTTTTCTATTTCAAACAACTGGCGCTGACAATGTTTATCGGCGTTTCACTGGCGACGCACTTAATCATCAATCTAGAGTTTTATCCACGTTTGCTTGACTACCAAGTGTCCACTACCGCTGCTCGATTTATCCAACAAAACCCGGCGTTAAGTCAGTTGCCGATTGCCAGTTATGGCGTCAACGCTCGCTCTATCACTTTTAACCTTGATCGTTTAGAACAACCGTTACAACAATGCTCACAAACACCGATGTTAGTTTTGGTAAACGAAAAACGCTTAGCGGAGTTCCGCACTATGTGTCCGAATCATCAAGCCTTAGCCGAGTTTGCCGATTTTCCGGTATCACAACTTACACCTGAATTTGTTATCCCGAGTTCACGTGAGCAAGCCGTAGAAACCATTGTGCTGATGCAAACCCAACCGATCCCCTAGGCGCGCTGACAATTTGTCGGCGACTTTGCCACCTTTCAGCTAAAATAACCGCATTGTTATTTGGAGAAACCGTATGAATCATGTAAACCACCTTGAGATTGCCAAACAAGTTTTTGAAATTGAAGCGCAAGCAATTGAAAACTTGGTGATGTTATTAGATGAGCAGTTTGAACTGAGTGTCGATGCCATTTTAAAATCATCAGGACGTGTGGTGGTTTGCGGTGTGGGTAAATCGGGGTTAATCGGCAAAAAAATTGTCGCGACCCTAGCCAGTACCGGCACGCCTTGCTTTTTTATGCATCCGGGCGAAGCCTTTCATGGTGATCTTGGCATGGTTTCACCGCAAGATGTGTTTATCGCGTTATCGAACTCCGGCGAAACCGAAGAAGTCATCCGTTTATTGCCTTTCCTAAAAGATAATAACAACGTCATTATTTCAATGACCGGTCGTCCTGACTCAACCTTG
>DIJW01000093.1 GCA_002421475.1 Thiomicrospira sp. UBA5634
CCCCAAGCCGGTTATCGTGGGCGTTCGGTATTGGTCTTGGATCGCGCGCCGAAAGCGGCAGCCAAGATTCGCATTTCGGGTGGCGGCAAATGTAACTTCACCAATTTAAACGTGAAGCCGGAAAATTATATTTGCAACAATCCGCATTTCGTTAAATCAGCCTTAGCGCGTTATCCGTCAAATGCATTTATTGAGCTGGTAGAACGTCACGGTATTTCCTATGAACAACGTGCGCATGGTCAGTTATTTACCCTGCAAGGCGCGGGGCAGATTATTCAAATGTTGCGCCAAGAGTCTGATTGGGCTGGCGTGGAAGTTTTACTCAATACTCACATTAATCAGGTTTCCACCAGGCCTGGTGGTTACCAGTTAAAAACTTCACAGGGCGATTTTAGTAGTGACTCCTTGGTGATTGCGACCGGAGGGTTGGCTTATCCAAAACTCAAAGCCAGCGATTTTGGTTTTCTCATCGCCCGGCAGTTTGGTTTAAACGTTATCTCGCCACAACCAGGCCTGGTGCCGCTGCAATTTAAGTCGCCTTGGCGTGAATGGTGGGCGGATTTAAGCGGCTTGAGTTTTGAAGTGGAAATGACCACGCATGGACAGACCTTCCGTGAAGCGATGCTGATTACCCATCAAGGCATCAGTGGACCGGTGGTGTTACAGATTTCGAACTATTGGCAAGCCGGGGTGCCGATTTATGTGAACTTATTGCCCGATATGGATGTATTGGCTGAGCTGAAACAGTTAAAAACACAAGCGCAAAGTTTGGCTAAATGGCTCAACCAGGCCTGGTCAAAACGGTTTACCCAGGCCTGGTTGGAGAAGTTTCCATTGGCTAAATCTCCTGCTGATTGCAGCGACAAAGAACTTGAAGCCTATGCTTTACAGTTAACGGCATGGGCATTGTACGCTGAAGAGACTGCCGGCTATGATAAAGCTGAAATCAGCTTAGGCGGTGTGGATACGGATGAAATTTCATCTAAAACCTTTGAAGCCCTTAAACAACCGGGGTTATATTTTATTGGTGAAGTGTTGGATGTGAGCGGGCATTTAGGCGGTTACAATTTTCAATGGGCGTGGGCATCCGGTTATGCTTGCGGTCAAGTTGTTTAGTTTTAAACTGCCCGCACAAAAAATAAACTTGTCACAAGGAAAACAATGAATTTACTCAATTTAGAACAAGCCAATCGCGAGGCGTTTGTTAAAACACTAGATAGTTTAATTAATCAGCATGGCATGAAACCGAGCGACATGTTTATGCACGTGCTGGAAAGTACCGAAGCGCCGGAAATGAATTACTGGATGACTCGGGTTTTAATTGAAGATCATGGTTTGGATGCGCAGCAGGCTTTGGCTAAGGATGCATCGGGTGAAGATGTTAAACCCTTACAAGCAGCGTGTTTGCTAGCAAATATCGGTGTTGCCGCGGCGGTGTTGGAAAAGCAGGCTTTTAGCGGCTCGGTAGTGGATCGCGAGTTTCAGTTGGCTGCACGTATCGCCTCTAAACATGAAGACCAGGCGCTACTGGGTTTGTTGATGAAATATGCGCAGGAACGGGGCGAACTGGAATGGATGATGCAGGCGTTACAAAAGTCAACACTGCAGTAATTGAAACGGGATATTGATAGCCATGGACTATCAAGTTTATTTGAATATTTAATTTTACTAATCGCTATGTGCTGACTAAACTATGCACAAGCCCAAGATGTTAGGGTAAAGTTAATAATCGCTTGTTTAACTAAATGATGGAGAAATAAAACATGGCATTACCAAACAAAGAAGGTCAACGCGTTCCTAATGTAACATTCCCGACTCGCCAAAATGGTGAATGGGTAAATGTAACCACCGATGATTTGTTCAAAGGCAAAACAGTTGTTGTATTCTCTCTACCAGGCGCGTTTACTCCTACCTGTTCATCAACTCACCTACCACGTTATAACGAATTAGCACCCGTGTTTTTTGCTAACGGCGTAGACAGCATTGTGTGTATGTCAGTAAACGATACATTCGTTATGAACGAATGGGCAAAAGATCAAGAGTCTAACAATGTCGTACTTATTCCGGACGGTAACGGTGAGTTCTCAGAAGGTATGGGTATGTTGGTTGACAAGGCTAACCTAGGTTTTGGTAAGCGTTCATGGCGTTATTCGATGTTAGTGAAAGACGGTGTTGTTGAAAAAATGTTCATCGAGCCGGAAGTAGAAGGCGACCCATTTGAGGTTTCTGATGCTGACACGATGTTGAACTACATCAACCCAAAAGCGGCTAAGCCTCCGGTTGCGACTATTTTCACTAAAGTGGGTTGCCCATTCTGTGCTAAAGCGAAAGCTATGCTGGAAGACAAAGGTATCAAATACGAAGAAATCGTCATCAGCAACAGCGGCGTTACTTCACGCACAATTCGTGCAGTAACAGGTCGTGATACCGTACCTCAAGTGTTTATCGAAGGTAAACACATCGGTGGTTCTGATGATCTTGAAGCTTACTTCAAAAAATAATTAAGCGTTAAGCGGGCACAGTTTAACCACCAGGCCTGGTGGTTAAATCCGGGGAGCCAGGTTTCAAACTTGCGCTCCCTTTTTTAACCAGTTTTTTAATAGTTTTTTAACCACAGAGACACGAAGGCTCTAAGCTTTTAGAGCCCCCTCCCTTTATGGGGGGGGGTTGGGGGAGGGTGTAAAATCAGCGTGTTTGCACAATTTCTCCCTCTCCCTAACCCTCTCCCGCTGGGAGAGGGAACTATCATCTTCGTAGCCAAGGGGCATTAATGCTTCTGTGGTTAAAGAACTCAAATCAAGGAAACACAGCATGAAATATGATTACGATGTGATTGCAATTGGTGCCGGCAGTGGCGGCTTGTCAGTAGTTGAACGCGCAGCCGAATACGGTAAAAAATGTGCCGTGGTTGAGGCTAAAAAACTCGGCGGTACTTGCGTCAACATTGGTTGTGTTCCGAAAAAAGTCATGTGGTTTGGCGCGCATATCGCCGAAGCATTACGTGACGCGCCGGATTTTGGTTTTGATGTGAATGTGAAAGGTTTTGATTGGTCAAAGTTGGTTAAACAGCGCGAACAATACATTAGCAATATCACCGGTTGGTACAACGGTTATATGGAAAAGTTGGGCGTGGATGTATTGCAAGGCTGGGGTAGTTTTGTCGATAACCATACCATTGAAGTGGATGGTAAACGTTATACCGCTGAAACCATTGTAATCGCCCCGGGCGGTGTGCCGGATATTCCGCAAGAAACGGAAGGGGCCGAATTAGGTTTAACCTCGGACGGTTTTTTTGGTTTGACCGAACAGCCGAAAAAAGTGGCGGTGATCGGCAGCGGTTATATTGCAGTGGAGTTGGCTGGCGTATTTCAAGCGTTGGGCACCGATGTCAGTTTATTAAGCCGTAAAGATTTAGTGTTGCGCGGTTTTGATGACATGATTCGTGAAACCCTAACCGATGCAATGATTACCAGCGGTATTCACAAAGAATATCACTTTAAAGTCGCGCGTTTATTTAAAGCGGCAGACGGCACGATTACGGTTGAAAGTGAAGACGGTCAGCATTTAGAAGGTTTTGATCAAGTGGTGTGGGCGGTGGGTCGTCGCACCTTAATTGAGCCGTTGAAATTGGACAATGTCGGCATTACACCAAACGGCAAAGGCTATATTGATGTCGATGACGAACATCGCACCAATGTGCCAAATATTTTTGCCATCGGTGATGTCACCGGCCAGCCGCAATTAACGCCGGTAGCGATTCGTGCCGGACGTTTCTTGGCGGAGCGTTTATACAATAACAAACCGCATTTGAAGTTAGATTTACATGCGGTGCCAACGGTGATTTTCTCGCATCCGCCGGTGGGAACCGTTGGTTTGGCTGAACATGATGCGCGTAAAGAATACGGTCATGACAATGTGAAGGTTTATACATCAGTGTTCACGCCGATGCGTTATGCGTTTACTGAGCACCAAATCAAAACCGCGCTGAAATTAGTGGTTGCAGGTAAAGAAGAAAAAGTGGTTGGGATTCATATTGTCGGCGATGGCGCGGATGAGATGTTGCAAGGCTTCGCCGTCGCCGTGCAAATGGGCGCAACCAAAGCCGATTTGGATGCAACGATTGCGATTCACCCAAGTGCATCAGAAGAATTGGTGACGATGCGTTAAACACGTTTTAATTTTAGTGTTTCTTACCAGGCCTGGTGCTGACACAAGTCACACCGGGCTTTTTTGTGCCCAAAAACATCAACTGAAAATAGCGGTATAATGAGCTAAATTTTACGGAGTTCAATTGGTGCCTTTTGAAATTGATTTTTTGCCGGTAGATAACGGGGAGGTTCCCGGTGATGCAGTAGTGTTACGCTACGGTTCGTCTGCGCAGCAAAAAATTATTGTATATGATGCCGGCACCGAAACGACCGGTGATGCACTGGTTAAACATATTCGGCAGTTTTTTAACATCAATCACATTGATCACCTTGTCAGCTCTCATCCTGATCCACACAATACTCCCGGCCTAATTAATCTGCTACAGCAAATGGACGTCGGCACATTATGGATGCATCGGCCATGGTTATATGATTCGGTCATTCGAGATTATTTTGAGCTGGGTATTTGCGCACAACCAGGCCTGGCGGAAACGCTGGAGTTCAAATTTCGCTTAAATTATGAACTTGAACAGTTGGCACATGAAAAACAAGTGCCGATAAAAGAGCCGTTTCGCGGTCAGTGGATCGGCAACTTTCATGTGTTGTCTCCGGCGAAAGATTGGTATGTGCACGAGTTGATTGATCAGTTGAGTTTGCCTGTGGCATCGCCCAATCATTTAACACGTTTTTTACGTTGTTTACGCCGCACTGCAAAACGTGCGGTGGCTTGGGTTGCGGAGCATTGGGATCATGAATATTTACCCGAAAGTGGTCAGACCTCGGCGGAAAATGAAAGTTCGGTGGTGTTATATGGCAACCTGGAAGACTATCATTACGGTCTGTTATTAACCGGTCACGCCGGTGTAGAAGCGTTACATCGGGCGGCGGATTATTTGGAACAGTTGAACATGAGTGCTGAAAAACGCATTCAGTTTATTCAAATGCCGCACTATGGTGCTTTGGAACACGTTTCGACGCCGTTATTAAATCGGTTGCTGGGCACACCTTTAGCACACGAACCGGAGCAAAAACATAAAGTAGCGTTTATTAGCAGTGCAAAAAGTGGGCGTTACCCGCATGCTTCGGTGGTAAATGCATTATTGCGTCGCGGTGTCAAAGTGGTGTCAACCGAAGGTAAAACTAAACGGCATCAGAAAAACGCGGTGATTCCAACCAATTGGCAGGTTTCACCGGTGTTGACATTTAGCGAGCGGGTAGAAAAAACCGAGTTGTAATCAGTTCAACATTTAATGATTAAGGCAATAATTTAAGCGCCTGTTGATATGTCGCTAATATATTCGCCTGATTTTGAATAGTTTGTTTGGCATGACGCCCCAGCTCTTCAAGCAACGCGCCATTGGTAAGTAGTTGGTTCAAACGCTGCTGTAACTTGTCATAATCCGCACAGACAATAATCGCCCCATTTTGCTGAAACTCCGCTAACTCGTCCTCAAAATCACTATTGTCCCAGCCGGTTATAATGGCTTTGCCAAATGCCGCCGGTTCTAGAAAGTTATGCCCGCCTTTGGGCACAAATGAACCGCCCATAATCACTAATTTGGCATGGGCAAATAAGGCCATCAGTTTACCGAAACTATCTTCAATCCAAATTTGGGTTTGATCATCAAGTTGTTCACCTGCACTGTATAAGCTGATTTTTGCATCGAGTACCTCAAGTTGTTGTCGAATCAACGATCCACGATTAGCATGGCGCGGCACAATCACCAGCAATTCAGGACGTTGCAATTGTAACCAACGTTGTGCAATTTCCAGTTCTTCGTCAGCATGAGAGGACGCCAACAAGACATAATCACGTGTAATTAGGCGATCAAAATTTGGCTGTTGTTTAAGACCAGCGTGTTTAAGATTTCCCAAAACTTGAAGTTTTTCTGCTGGAGCACCCAGTGCCATAAATCTGGCTTCTTCGACATTGGAGCGCGCCAAAATGCGGGTTGTGAGGTTTAAACACTGCTGATATTGGCGTTTAAGCCAAGCAGGGGCTTTGAGGGTTTTGCGTGATAATCGACCGTTGATCAGGCTAATCGGGATGGCGCGTTGCGCACACAGGCGATACATATTTGGCCAGAGTTCGGTTTCAACCACCCAAAGTTGGCTTGGTTGTGCGAGACGTATAAAACGTTTAATCGCAAACGGCCAATCAAACGGGCAATAAAGTAGTTCGGTGTTCGGCAAGGCTAAATTCAATGCGGTTTGAAAACCGGTAGGGGTATTGGTGGTGATTAACCAGGCCTGGTTAGGATTAGATTCGAATGTAGATTTGATGAGCTGTTCCACCGCTTTCACTTCGCCGACCGAGGCGCAATGAATCCAAATGGCACCAGGCCTGGTGGTCGGATAAGACAAGCCTAAACGCTGCAAAATAAACGTTTTACCACCCTGGCGTTTATAAGCATCCCATAAAATTAACGCCACAATCAGTGGCGCAAATAAACGAATCAACAGCTGATAAATCATGGCTGACCTTAATGACCTGCCAACAGCAGGGCTTCCATGATTTCGATGTCACCCGGCACATCGACTTCAGGCGAATCGTGTTGGCTTAACACCACTTTGATTTTATGACCGTATTCCAACGCACGTAGCTGTTCAAGTTTTTCAATGTCTTCTAAACGCCCCATCGGCAGAGCATTAAACGTATCGACAAAACGTTTGGTATAGGCGTACACACCTAAATGTTTAAACGAATCATGATCCCAATAATCACGGCCATGCGGAATGGTCGCACGCGAAAAATACAGTGCAAAATCATTCACGTCCGTGACCAATTTAACGTCTTTCGGGCTGGTAATTTCAGCTTGGTTGACGATTTTAAATGACAAGGTCGACATTTCAAACGAACCATCATAATCAGCGGCTTTAAATGGCGAGATCACCGCTTCAATGGATTCGTGATGCACTAAAGGTTGGTCGCCTTGTACATTTACAATCAGCGCATCGTCGGCCAGATTTAACGCTTTCGCCGCCGCCGCGATTCGGTCGGTGCCGGATGCCGCTTCGGAGGGTGTCATGACGACTTGACCGCCAAACTCGCGCACCACATCGGCAATGCGTTCATCATCGGTGGCGACATATACACCCGCCAGCCCTTGCGCTTTAGCAATGCGCTCGTACACATGCTGAATCATCGGTTTACCGGCAATCAGTTTGAGCGGTTTACCCGGTAAACGTGAACTACCATAACGCGCGGGAATAAAAACATAAGTTTGCATGGGTTTTCTCTTTTTTTAACCACTGAGACACGAAGGTTAGGATTATTTGTGCGCGTAGCCGTTTAAAAGCCGGTCATTGCGAAGCCAAAGGCCGTAACAATCTCACGTCAATAAACCGATGCTTGGTAGGTCGGACTTTAGTCCGACAACAAAAACCAACACGCACTGCTTTGTCGGGTTGAAACCCGACCTACTGCTCACGATGACTGCGGTAAAAATCGTGCACTTAGTGATGAATCAATTACATTTTGTTAAATAACGAACGCAATAAATCTGGCGTTACGTGGGTTTGCCAATCTTTACCGTACACGTTTTCCCAAAGTGGCGCCAAACCTGAAGACACACGAATCATTTTCTGCATATCGTCTTCAGACATGCCTTTGGTGATGCCTTTTGGTAACACAATATTGTGTTTTTTCATCATTTCGCGGAATTCGCGCACGCCTTCTGGATAAAAATCGTCCAATACATCCATGGCGATACAGTTACCGATGCCGTGGTGATAACCCAAAACATACGACAAACCGTAAGATAACGCATGACACGCGCCGACCTGGCTGTAAGCGATACTTTGGCCGCCCATGTACGATGCCATCATCAGTTTTTCGTCAGAGTCGGGGTGGTCGTTTAAATACACTTCACGGCACAAATCGAGCGATTTTTCGCCGAATGCGCGCGCAAACTCATTGATATAAGTGCCGTTTAACGCTTCGATGCCGTGGATATAACAATCCATACCGGTATAGAACCATTGATCGGTCGGTACGCCTTTAATTAAATCCGGGTCCATAATAATTTGGTCAAACACGGTGTAATCCGAGTTCATACCGAGTTTCTTTTCCGGTCCGGTTAATACGGTGGTGCGTGACGCTTCCGCGCCGGTGCCGGACAAAGTTGGAATACCCACATGATGTACCGCCGGGTTTTTAATCAAATCCCAACCTTGGTAAGATGCTGAACCGCCCGGATTCGTCAACATTAACGAAATCGCTTTCGCTAAATCCAGTGTTGAACCGCCACCTAAACCTACTACGCTGACCGGGTCTTTGCCTTTAGCGAATTTTTGCACTTCGACCGTTAACGCATCAACATAGGTCGTTTTAGGTTCATCGGTTACGTCTACCCACAAAATCATGTCATGCGGTAAGTTCGGAATACGGCCTTCAAGCGGTTTGCCTTTGTGAACGCTGTCCACTGCAAACACAACAAAATCGTTATCGGTTTTGCGTTGCTCAGCCAAAACTTCATCCAACTGGTTAAATGAGCCGCGACCAAAAATCATGCGTGGAACGGTTTTAAAATTACGAAACTTCATGTTGTTATCCTTAAACTCAATCACCAGGCCTGGTGGATCAATAAATCAATTTAAATTATTTTCAAAATTACTTTTTAAACACGCTGGCAAACGCATCAATGCGTTTTTGAATGTCCGCTTCCGTCCAGCTGAGGTTAATTAACATGGACAAAGTACGGCTCATAATGGCATCCGACTTCGGTGTTTTAACCTGCGTGTAGTCAGGGCGGTTGGCCACTAAATCAATCGGCAATTTCGCTGGCGCACTCATGTTTTTGATATGTGCCCAGTTTTTGAAATAGTGCCAGTTATTACCGTACCAATAAAACACCGCCGGAATGCTTTGTGCCTGTAATCCGGCCAATACTTCACGTGCGCGCGTTTCGGTTGGCAACATAATGCTTAAAAAACCGGCGTTGTCACCAGCTTCGTCCGGCAATACACGGAACGACACTTCAGGGTATTGTTTAAGCGCATCTTTAAGTGCTTTTTTATTACGACGCTGAATCTCTAAAATGCGATCCAATTTTTTCCACTGCGCGACACCAACTGCGGCATTCATTTCCGAAATACGGTAGTTGGCTCCCATAATCGGGTGTTTTTCCGCACCGCGATCCGAGCCGATATGGTCGTGACCGTGGTCTGAATATTGATGTGCATAGTCATAAACTTGGGTGTCATTGGTGAGTACCGCGCCACCCTCACCACAAGAAATAGTTTTGACCGAGTCAAATGATAAGGTACCGACCTTACCAAACGTACCCAACGCCTTACCTTGATAGGTTGCGCCGGTGGATTGGCACGCATCTTCCAGCAACACTAAACCATGTTTATCACACAAGGCTTTGATTTTATCCATGTAACCGCCGGAGCCGCACATATGCACAAAGTTCACCGCTTTGGTTCGCGGGGTAATCGCCGCTTCAATGCCTTCCACCGATAAACAAAGGGTTTCGTCAATTTCGGCAAAAATCGGT
>DIJW01000133.1 GCA_002421475.1 Thiomicrospira sp. UBA5634
TGGTTGCCGGCTCGATGAACTTGTCTGAAATTGTTAATGGTCAGCAAGGTGGTTTCTGGAATTGGTACTGGATTCCGTTATTGCCTATGTTTGCGGTGTATTTCATCTCCGGTCTAGCGGAAACAAACCGCGCACCATTTGACGTGGTAGAAGGCGAGGCTGAAATCGTTGCCGGTTTCCATGTTGAATATTCCGGTATTGGTTTTGGTATTTTCATGTTGGCTGAATATGCCATGATGATTCTAATCTCATATATGACCGCGATTATGTTCTTGGGCGGTTGGTGGTCACCATTTGAAGGAATTCCGTTACTTGATCCATTAACAGCTTGGATTCCCGGATTTATCTGGTTATCACTTAAAGTTGCGTTTTTGCTGTTCTGTTTCCTTTGGTTCCGTGCCACTTTCCCACGTTATCGTTATGATCAGTTGATGCGTTTGGGTTGGAAAGTGTTGATCCCAGTTACCATTGTTTGGGTATTTGTTGTCGGTTTGATGCATTACTTCAGCATTGGCCCTTGGTTTAATTGATTGAGGTTGAAACATGATTGCATTTTTGAAACATCAGGTTAAGACCTTTGGTCTAATCGAACTTTTTAAAGGTCTGGCGGTTACCGGCAAGTATTTTTTTAAGAAAAAAATAACCGTACGTTATCCGGAAGAAAAAACACCTATATCGCCACGTTTTCGTGGTCACCATGCTTTGCGTCGTTATGCCAACGGTGAAGAACGTTGCATTGCATGTAAGTTGTGTGAAGCAGTGTGTCCTGCTAATGCAATTACGATTGAGGCAGAAGAGCGAGCGGATGGTTCACGTCGCACAACGCTTTATGACATTGATATGTTTAAGTGCATTTATTGTGGCTTTTGTGAAGAGGCTTGTCCGGTAGATGCAATTGTCGAAACCCGTATATTTGAATATGAATTCCATGCTCGGGGTGAAAACATTATGACCAAAGAAAAACTCTTGGCATTCGGTGATAAACACGAAGCACAAATTGCAGCGGATCGTGCTGTAGATGCCAAGTATCGTTAAGGTTAAGGAAGTCGACATATGACATTTGAACAGCTAGTTTTTTATGTTCTTGCAGGCATCGCAGTGATTTCTTCACTGATGATGATTTCAGTGAACAACCCGGTTAAAGCGGCATTATGGTTGGTTTTGGCATTTATTGCCACGGCGGGAGTATGGATCACGGCGCAAGCTGAGTTTTTGGGGATTGTGCTAATTCTGGTCTATGCCGGTGCAGTAATGGTACTGTTTTTGTTTGTGGTTATGATGTTAGACATCAATCTCGTTAAACTCAAAGAAGGTTTTACCCGTTATTTACCGATTGGGGTAATGGCGGCATTAGCTATTTTCGCCATGATGTATATGGTTTTAGGGCCAAGTCATTTTGGATTGGAAAAAACCGGCTTACCTGTAACCCATGCAGCGGACTACAGTAATACCGCAGCATTAGGGGTGGAGCTTTATACCGTCCACGCATATGCGTTTATTTTAGCGGCAGTATTATTGTTGGTCGGTATCGTTGCGGCAATTGCCTTAACTATTCGACGTCGTCCTCCTCATGAAGTCCTATATCAAGATATTGATAAACAAGTAAAAGTGCAGGCTAAGGATCGTTTCCGCATGGTCAAAATGGAGTCAACCAAACAACCAGCGGCTAAAAAAGTTGAGGAGGATGAATAACATGGTGGCTTTATCTGATTATTTAATTTTTAGCGCCATTTTATTCACCTTAAGTATGGCCGGTATTTTCCTTAACCGTAAAAACGTCATTATTTTATTAATGTCGATTGAGTTAATGTTATTGGCGGTGAATACCAATTTGGTCGCATTTTCCTACTTCTTAAATGATGTAGCGGGACAGATTTTTGTATTTTTTATCTTGACGGTAGCTGCGGCAGAAGCAGCAATCGGTCTAGCCATTATCGTATTGGTGTTTCGTAATCGAAACAGCATTAACGTTGATGATCTTGGTTCATTGAAGGGGTAAGGACGGATGAATACTTTGCATTTTATTCTAACCGTCATTTTGCTGTCGCCATTATTCGGAGCGATTGCGGCAGGTTTGTTTGGACGTCGTATTGGACGTCGCGGTGCACATACTGTGACTATTTTTAGTGTCGCGGTATCAACCTTATTGTCAGCATATGTGTTTTATGCGTTTATCTTTAATGGCGCGGAAACCTATAATGCCGCGTTATACACCTGGATGGTAAGTGACGGTATCCGTTTTGAGATCGGCTTTTTAGTTGATAGCTTAACGGCGACCATGATGTTGGTGGTGACGTTTGTTTCATTAATGGTGCATATTTATACCATCGGTTATATGGATCATGATGAAGACTATGACCATCACAATCCTTACTATCAGCGCTTCTTCAGTTATTTATCATTATTTACTTTCTCAATGCTGTCGTTGGTGATGGCGAATAACTTCTTGCAGTTATTCTTCGGCTGGGAAGCGGTAGGTTTGGTGTCATATTTGTTGATCGGTTTCTACATGAAACGTGAGTCGGCCATTGTTGCTAACCTCAAAGCTTTTTTAGTTAACCGTGTCGGTGACTTTGGTTTCATTCTAGGTATTGCAGTGGTTGTGGTGTATTTCAATACACTGGATTATCAAGAGTTCTTTGATCGTTTAGCGATACATGAAAATACCATGATGAGCTTTATTCCGGGTATTGAGTGGTCTGTTATTACGGTTATGGTTATTCTGCTGTTCATTGGTGCAATGGGTAAGTCTGCTCAGATGCCTTTGCATGTCTGGCTACCTGAATCCATGGAAGGTCCGACGCCAATTTCGGCCTTGATCCATGCTGCAACCATGGTTACAGCCGGTATTTTCATGGTGGCACGGTTGTCTCCTGCATATGAAATGTCTGAAGCAGCGCTGTCGTTTATTCTAGTTGTTGGCGCGTTAACCGCATTTATGATGGGCTTGTTGGGCATTATCCAGAATGACATTAAACGTGTGGTAGCTTACTCGACCTTATCACAGTTGGGTTATATGACCGCTGCGTTAGGGGCATCGGCTTATGCCGCGAGCATGTTCCACGTATTAACCCACGCATTCTTTAAAGCATTGCTATTTTTGGCAGCGGGTTCGGTCATTATTGCAATGCATCACATTCAAGACATTCGTCAGATGGGTGGTCTGAAAAAACATATGCCGGTCACTTACTGGGCTCTACTATTGGGTTCATTGGCGTTAATTGGTTTCCCAGGTTTTTCAGGATTCTTCTCCAAAGATAGTATTCTGATGGCGGTCAGTGCAACTGACGCCTGGGGATCCAGTTTTGCGTATGCCTTGTTGTTAATGGGTGTGTTTGTTACGGCATTCTATAGCTTCCGTATGTTCTTTTTGGTGTTCCACGGTGAAGAAAGTGATTATGTAAAAACACACAAGATTCACGAGTCACCAAAAGTGGTTACGATTCCGTTAATTCTATTGGCCATCCCGTCTGTAGTGCTGGGTTTATTTATGATTCAACCGGTATTGTCGGGCAGTTATTTCGCCGACGCGATTGCTGTGTTGCCTCAGCATGATGTGTTAACGTCAATTTATGCGTCACAATTTGATAGTGTCGTGGGCTTTATATTACACGGATTCATGACGGTGCCGGTTTGGTTGGCATTGTCTGGGGTAGCTTTAGCCTGGTTCTTCTACATGAAAAAACCACAGATTCCAGCATGGATTCAAGGCAAATGCAAACGTGCCAATTACGTCTTAGAAAATGCGTACGGCTTTGATCGCTTAAATGAAATCTTGTTTGTTAACGGTTCATTACGTTTAGGTAACTTCTTCTGGAAGTCGGTTGATATGCGTGTGATTGATACTGGTTTGGTGAATGGTACGGTATCACGTGTATCTGCCATGGCAACAATGTTTAGAGAGTCGCAAACCGGTTATATGTATCACTATGCGTTTGTAATGATCTTTGGTCTGTTGGGTCTATTGATCTGGGCACTTTGGTAATTAGAGCATAATAAGAAAAGGAAAATGATTACATGTCTTTAGGCTATCCGATTCTCAGTACCCTTATTTGGCTGCCGATCATCGCGGGTTTGATCGTGTTGTTTGCAGGGCGTAATAACCCTGAGTTTGCTAAGTGGTTTTCATTAGGTGCAGCGGTATTGACCTTTGTACTGTCTATTCCATTGTACGCAGCGTTTGATATTACAACCTCTGCTATGCAGTTTGTTGAGCGTGTCAGCTGGATTCCTCAATACAATATTGAGTATTTCTTGGGTGTTGACGGTTTGTCGATGCCATTAATTTTGTTGACCACATTCACTCAAGTTTTGGTTATAGCGTCGGCTTGGACGGTGATTAAGGAACGTGTTGAACAGTATATGGGCGCATTTATGATCATGCAGGGTTTGATGATCGGTGTGTTTGCTGCATTGGATTCAATTCTGTTCTATGTGTTTTGGGAAGCGTTATTGATTCCGATGTTTATCGTTATCGGTAAGTGGGGTGGGCCAAAACGTGTTTACGCAACACTAAAATTCTTCCTTTACACCTTCTTTGGTTCGGTGTTTATGTTGGTGGCGTTCTTGTATATGTATTTCCAAAGCGGTAGTTTCTCGATTTTGGATTTTCATGCGATGCCGATTGCGATGACCGCTCAGATTTTAATTTTCTTGGCATTCTTAATTGCGTTTGCGGTGAAGATCCCTATGTTCCCAGTGCACACCTGGTTACCTGACGCACACGTTGAAGCACCGACAGCCGGTTCAGTTGTACTGGCGGCGATTATGTTAAAAATGGGTGGTTATGGGTTTGTACGATTCAGTTTACCGATTACGCCTGACGCAGCAATGACATTGGATTGGATTGTGATTGT
>DIJW01000071.1:0-2270 GCA_002421475.1 Thiomicrospira sp. UBA5634
AGATGAAACAAGTGATTGATCAACAGCCTGGTATGCGAGCTGTTTTAACGCGTGATCGTGATGAATATTTAGAGCTTAAGCAACGAGTTGATTTAGCTAAGAAATTTAAGGCGGATATTTTTATTTCGATTCATGCCGATGCGTTTACTTCGCAAGCGCCAAGTGGCGGTTCAGTATATGTGCTGTCTAGCAATGGTGCCAGTAGCGTCATGGCTCGTACTTTAGCTCAGAGTGAAAACGCCGCATTAGGGGTTTTACAGTTAGCCGGTCGAGACAAGGATGTTGCGTTTGTGTTGAGCGATTTGTCAAGGGAGGCTAATATCCGATCTAGTCGTAAATTGGGTGAAACGGTATTAAATGAAATGCAACGAACCGTTACTGTGCATAAACATACTATTCAGTCAGCAGATTTTGCGGTATTAAAATCAATCGATATGCCTTCAATGTTATTAGAGGCTGCATTTATTTCTAATCCACAGGAAGAGAAAAAATTGCAAGACGTACGTTTTCAACGCACGTTTGCTGAAGCGGTAACACGTGGTTTACGAAATTTTATTGATCAAACAGGTCATCAGCCACGCTGGGGAGAGACTTTGTACGTTCAATATAAAGTGCAGCGTGGTGATACCTTATCTGGCGTAGCTCAAGCATATGGCTTAAGTTCGCGTGAGTTGATGCGTCTAAATAATATTCGCAACGCAAATCAGCTGTATGTGGGGCGCAAGTTAAAGGTACCCGTGACGGATAAATTAACAGTGCAGTATGATGTGACTTATAAGGTTAAACGAGGCGACACGTTGTCGCAGATTGCACAGGCGCATAAAGTTACCGTAGATGAGTTGATGAAGGTGAATAAAATTCAACGACCTAATCAATTGTATATCGGACGAGAGCTCACTATTCCGGTTCGTGAACAGGTGTTAGCATCAGCCAGTTAATGCCATTTTTGACAGACAATCTTGTGAAATAAAACTTAATAAAAAAGCCCTCAATAAATATTTCATATATCTATTGAGGGCTTTTTTTATTGCTGAAAATTTAAGACAGATATTGATTAAAGGCTGGCATTGATTAGCCTTATATTTCAAAACATACAGTAGAGTTTGTTGCGGCATAATCAGCCGGTGCAGTGGTAAGAGTTGCGTTAACTAAACGTGCTCGTCCAGTTTCATAGGCTTTGGGTGAGTTGTTAAAGTCGGAATTGGCGCCATCAACGGTGCGAATTAGCGCTTGAATGTCTTCAAGGATGGTAATGCCTTCGTAGCAAATTGCCCAGTTAAATGCGCGCGGGCTTACTGTGGATGTTGTTGATTGTGCTAAGGTCGCTACAGTACCTGTCCCCAGAGCACCTTGTTTGGCAATCACAATATTGCCGCCTAATGCGTGTTGTGCCTTTGACGAGATTAGTCCTCTGTCTGCTAATTCCTTGATCATCTGAGCTGAGTTCGGTGCACTTGTCACGGAGGTATCCACATATTTAGCGTTAATGCCGTTTATAAACAAATCTCCGTAACGGTCTTGGTAACCGATTAACGCGACCGAATAGGCATTAATGTCTGATACGGCTGCTTTAATCTTTGCGTTTTTAATTAATTCTTGGCCTTTTAATACCCCGCCTAATAACAAACCAATTATAACCAAGACGATGGCAATTTCGACGAGGGTGAAGCCTTGTTGATTTTGTTTCTTTGGGTTGTGCATACCTGTCCTCTTGTTTTATGGGTTCCAGCCTTAAAGTAATCGTATTTATTATAATTGTTTAATATTATTTAGTAAGTATTTAATCCGTATTGATTAGACTTGTTTTAATTAATGCTGAAATAATGGGCACCAGGCCTGGTGCCCATCCTTATTTAGAGAGCTTCAGAAGCAAACTCAGCTAGACGCGAGCGTTCGCCTTGTTTAAGTGTGATGTGTGCACCGTGTTCCCAGTCTTTAAACCGATCCACAATATAAGTCAATCCGGTAGTGGTTTCGGTTAAATAAGGGGTGTCAATTTGACCGATATTTCCTAAACAGACGATTTTGGTACCAGCACCGGCACGAGTGACCAGTGTTTTCATTTGTTTGGGGGTGAGGTTTTGTGCTTCATCTATAATGATGTACTTTTTCATAAAGGTACGCCCACGCATAAAATTTAAGGATTTAATTTTAATGCGCTTATTAAGCAGTTCTTGGGTGCTTTGTTTTTCCCATTCAGCAGTATGGCCATCCGGCGAGGTAAGGACTTCCAGATTGTCCATGAGTGCGCCCATCCATGGCGTCATTTT
>DIJW01000071.1:2361-9220 GCA_002421475.1 Thiomicrospira sp. UBA5634
GGCGAGCAGGGTTTTGCCGGTGCCGGCAATGCCGAGTAAGGATACAAAGTCGATATCAGGATCCATTAGGAAATTCATCGCCATATTTTGTTCACTGTTGCGTGCATTAATACCCCAAACATTGTGTTTAGGTTCAGTGAAATCGCGCAGTGTTTCCAAAATCGCTTTATTATCTTCTACAGAACGTACAATTGCGCTAAAGCCAGATTCATTCTCACTGATTAAACATTCATTTGGGTACCAATGATTGTTTTCGTCAATCTTGATTTCATAAAAACTGCGAGCCTCTTCTTGCCACGCCTTCATGTCTTTACCATGGGTTTCAAAGAAATCATTCGGCAACATTTCATAGCCGGTATACAGTAGGTCAGCATCTTCCAACACGCGATCATTGTAGTAATCTTCGGAGTGAAGCCCGACTGCAGAGGCTTTAATGCGCATGTTAATGTCTTTGGTGACCAACGTAACGTGACGTTCTGGGTATCTGGCTTGTAATGCTAGGCCGGTTTGCAGAATTTGATTGTCCGCCTTATGGCTTGGGATGCTAATCGGCAATTCTGCCTTCATGATCTCTGTTTCGAAAAACAGTTTGCCCAAATGTCTTGATTCGGTTTCGTTTTTGCGGCGCGGGTTAATGTTTTCTAAAGCCAGCCCTTTTTTAATGGCCTCAAAGTCGGCACCATCAATAATTTTATCCATTAAGCGATTGGTTTCACGCACATTTCGGGCAACTTCTGATACCCCTTTTTTACCTGCATCCAATTCTTCGAGCACGGTCATAGGGATGAACAAGTCATGTTCATCGAAATTAAATAGCGCCATCGGATCATGCATGAGCACATTAGTATCAAGAATAAACAGGCGATTAGTTGGTTTTTTTGTCATGAAGTGCTCCTTAAATGAATGGTAACTCGTCAAACTTGCTCGGCTAAAACTTGTAAAACCTCCGCAACGTGGCCTGTTACTTTAACTTTACGCCAGGCTCGAATCAGTTTGAGATTAGGGTCAAGCAGGAAGGTACTGCGTTCAATACCAAGATATTCTTTGCCATAATTTTTTTTAAGTTTAATGACATCAAACATTTTGCATAAAATTTCATCTGGATCAGCAATCAGTTCAAAAGGGAATTCATATTTGGCTTTAAAGTTTTGATGGGTTTTTAAGCTGTCTTTCGATACACCAAAAACCTGCGCATTTAGAGCCTGAAATTGTGGATAACTATCACGAAAGTCTTGTCCTTCTTGGCTACAACCGGGTGTGTTATCTTTGGGGTAAAAGTAAATAACGTTATAACGACCTTTTAAATTGGCAAGAGATAAGGTTTGTTGTGGGGTAGCTTGAAGGCTGAATTCGTGTAGGTTGATGTGCTCGCTGTCGCTCATACGCGCTCCGTTTGGGTTCTCAAATTATTCTTAGTATCGCTATAAATGAGTTTGTCTGCAACCGCTTTCCGCTTGGGTTATAAAAGCCGAAGATACAAGTTGAACAAGCGCGACTGAAACGGTAAGATTACGCCTTTGCAGTTGCACGTGCGCGAAAGCTTGTGGCAAATTCAACATTCTGGAGAAAATCGCTGTGTTTAGAGGCAGTATGGTGGCGTTAGTCACGCCGATGAAAGACGATGAAATGGTCGATTATGCCGCGCTTGAGCGTTTGTTAGAGTGGCATATTGAGTCGGGAACTCAAGCGATTGTGGCCGTCGGGACTACCGGCGAGTCGGCAACGTTGGACATGCAAGAGCATTGTGCCGTGATTCGTTTTGTCGTTGATTGTGTTAAAAAACGTGTCCCGGTGATAGCCGGGACCGGGGCAAACTCAACAGCTGAAGCGATTGAGTTGACCGCTTGTGCGAAACAAGCTGGCGCGGACGCGTGTTTATTGGTGACACCTTATTACAATAAACCCACGCAAGAAGGCTTGTACCTGCATCATAAAAAAATCGCCGAAACGGTAGCTATTCCGCAGATTCTGTATAACGTGCCGGGACGGACCGCCTGCGATATGCAGCCTGAAACGGTAGCGCGCTTAGCAAAAATTGACAACATTATTGGTATTAAAGAGGCTACCGGTGATTTATCACGTGTTGGCAAAATTCGCGATTTATTAGATAAAGACTTCGATTTGTACACCGGTGATGATGCTACAGCGGTTGAGTTTATTTTATTAGGTGGCCATGGCGGAATTTCTGTAACCGCAAATGTTGCACCAGGCCTGGTTGCACAAGCTTATGCTGCGGCTTTGGCCGGTGATGCCGATAAAGCGCGAGCAATTGATGCCCCGATGGCGCAATTGCACCAGAAGTTATTTGTTGAAGCGAACCCGATTCCGGTTAAGTGGGCTTTAGCGGAAATGGGTATGATTGGACGCGGGATTCGTTTGCCGTTAACGCCGTTATCGGCACAGTATCACGACATTGTACGTGGTGCGTTAAAACAAGCCGGGGTTTTGTAGTTAATGTTTGTGTTTAGACTGATGTTGCTTGGCATGTTGGGTTTTTCGTTAGCCGGGTGCTCAGGCTTTGCGAAATGGTTCAACGGAGACGATGATTATCGCATCAAAGAAGCACAACTGGCTAAAGAGTTAGAAATGCCGCCGGAATTTGTACGTCGAGGTTCGGCACCCACTGCATTAACGCAGGCGATTGCCAAGCCTGATTTGTCTGAAGTAAATACCTTGCCGAGTTATCAAGTTGAAGGGCTGCGTGTTCAGTCAAATTTGGTAGAGCGTTGGTTGGAGTTAGATAACGTATCAGCCGTTGAGGCGGGGCAAGGTTTACAAGCATTTTTAGCCACCCAAGGTTTTGCTGTCGATGAAGAGCGGTTAGATATTGGCTTGATTAAAACTAACTATATCGCTCGTAAAGAGTTGGCTCCGGTTGCTCAAGAGTTAAGCGCACTTTCACGCGTGTTCAATAGTTGGCGGCCTGAGCTGGCAACCGGTATCTATGACCGATTTAGCTTCCAGGTAATTGAAGATGCCAAGCAAAATAAAGTAAAAATATTTGTGCGCCACCATATGATGTCGGCTGATTCGAGTGGCGATGTTACCAAATGGACATTACGTCCTTATGATCCAATGTTTGAATCAATTGTACTTTATCAAGCCTTGGTGTTTTTTGGAGCAACACAAACACAAGCCATTGATCAGTTACAAACCGCTAAATATTATCAGGAAATTGCAGAAGGTGAGGAGCTTGCAGGGTTGATACTTGGTGCAAGTTTGTCGCAGAGTTGGGATTATTTGCAAACTATGATTTATCGTGCCAATTGGCAAGTTAAAATGCAAACACCAAACGTTTATGAAATATGGCTTGCTACTCCTCAAAATGTTGAGTCTGATCGTGGCTTTTTTGCACGGTTATTTTCTGACAATAAAACTCCGGAGACAGTTCGCCTTAAGTTGACGCGTTACGAGGATGCAGGCGATACGACTTTATTAACCTTGTCTGTTGAAGAAAGTCGACCGCCCTTAACGGCTGAGCAACGCCGTCAAGTTTTGATTGGCTTGGGCTTACTCACAGAATAGTTTTTCATCATCAGTTTTGCCCTCCAAGTCGAGGGCTTGTTTTTTTAGGAATCACACTATGCATATCATTTGGGGACTTCCCGCTCATTCTGAGTATCGTTTAACACAATTAGCAAAAAAATTGGCTGAACTGGGTGCTTTGTCGGGTTTAGTGTCACAAAATGTTTATTTCGTTGAAACGAGTAAGGCGTTAACTCCAGAGCAACAGCAGCATTTGCAGCAGTTGTTAAATGGGTGCAGTGATGATTTATCGCCGGTAAACCAGCCGAGCTGTGTTATTACGCCGCGACCTGGCACTATTTCTCCTTGGTCATCTAAAGCTACCGATATTTGTCATACTTGTGGTATTGAATCAGTCAAACGCATCGAAAAAGGTGTCGCTTATTATCTGGCTGGTGTTTCGGCTGATAAGTTGGCGATGTTTTTACCTGCGCTTTATGATCGCATGACATCGGTGGCGTGGTTAGAGTTGGCTAAGGTCGAAAGCCTGTTTGAAGAGCATCATCCTCGTGAATTGACGCGGGTAGATATTTTGTCAGCAGGGCGCCCTGAGTTGGAAGCAGCTAACCGTCGCTTAGGTCTCGCATTAAGTGCGGATGAAATTGATTATTTGGTTGATAACTTTGTCCAGTTAGGGCGTAACCCGACTGATGCCGAACTGATTGCGGGNNGTGCCGCCATAAAATTTTTAATGCCGATTGGATTGTGGACGGTGAGCAAAAAGCCAAGTCATTATTCGGCATGATTCGTAATACCTTCCAGCAAAATCCGCAGGGCGTTTTGTCAGCCTATAGCGATAACGCAGCGGTACTGGCCGGTCCAGATGCAACTCGTTTCTTCCCTGATCCGAAAACCGCACAATATAGCTACTCTGCAGAACCTGTGCATGTACAAATAAAAGTAGAGACGCATAACCATCCTACCGCTATTTCACCTTTCCCGGGCGCTGCAACTGGCGCGGGTGGAGAAATCCGTGATGAAGGTGCAACCGGCCAAGGCTCAAAACCCAAGTCCGGTTTAACCGGTTTTACTGTATCAAACTTAAATATTCCGGGCTTTAAACAGCCTTGGGAACGTGACTATGGTAAACCGGGTCGTATCGTATCGCCTTTAGACATTATGATTGAAGGGCCATTGGGCGCCGCGGGTTATAACAATGAGTTTGGGCGTCCAGCGATTAATGGTTATTTCCGTACTTATGAAAACCCGATGCTAACCGCAGACGGTATTGAGATGCGCGGTTATCACAAGCCTATTATGTTGGCGGGTGGTTTGGGTAATATCCGTGACGGCCATGTGAAAAAACAAGATATTCCGGTGGGTGCGAAGTTAGTGGTGCTGGGTGGCCCTGCGATGTTAATCGGCTTGGGTGGTGGTGCGGCATCCAGTGTGGACACCGGTGCAGGATCAGAGGCATTGGATTTTGCTTCAGTGCAACGTGATAACCCGGAAATGGAACGTCGTGCACAAGAAGTCATTGATCGCTGTACTTATTTGGGTGCGGATACGCCGATTGCTTCGATTCACGATGTGGGCGCAGGCGGGTTATCGAATGCGTTTCCAGAATTAGTCAATGACAGTGGTCGCGGCGGGCGTTTTGATTTACGCAAAGTGCCAAATGATGAACCGGGTATGTCGCCAATGGAAATTTGGTGTAACGAATCACAAGAGCGTTATGTGATTGCTATTTACCCGGATAAAATCGCACAGTTTGAAGAAATTTGTAAACGTGAACGTTGTTTATACGCGATTGTGGGTGAAGCTACTGCCGAACAAGAACTGGTGGTTAATGATACGGTTTTAGGCGCAAATCCGGTTGATTTGCCGTTAAACGTCTTGCTTGGCAAACCGCCAAAAATGACGCGTGATGTTGTAACACGTTCTATTCCACAGCCGGGTTTTGAAACAGCTTTGCTACCGTTAGAAGAAGTGACAGAACGCTTGTTAAAGCTGCCGACAGTGGCGAGCAAGTCGTTCCTAATTACCATTGGTGATCGCTCCATTACCGGCATGGTAACGCGTGATCAAATGGTTGGGCCGTGGCAGGTTCCGGTTGCCGATGTGGGAGTTACTGCCTCGGATTACCAAGGTTATACGGGTGAGGCCATGGCAATGGGCGAACGTCCGCCAGTAGCGTTAATTAACCCGAAAGCTTCGGCGCGTTTGGCGATTGCGGAGGCGATCACCAATATTGCGGCAGCAAAAATTGGTCAGATTTCAGATATTAAATTATCGGCTAACTGGATGGCCGCAGCCGGTCATCCGGGTGAAGATGCCGCTTTATTTGCAGCGGTTGAAACGGTTGGGATGGAGTTATGTCCTGCATTGGGTATTTCAGTGCCGGTTGGTAAAGACTCGATGTCGATGAAAACGGTGTGGCAGCATGGCTCAGAAGCTAAAGCCGTTATTTCACCGATTTCGTTAAACATTACCGCATTTGCTTGCGTTGAAGATGTGCGTAAAACCTTAACCCCACAGCTGCGGATGGATTTAGGTGATACCCAATTATGTGTGATTGATTTAGGTCGTAAACAAAACCGTATTGGTGGAAGTTGCTTAGCGCAAGTTTACAATCAAATCGGTGATGTGGCGGCGGATTTGGATAATGCGCAGGATTTGATCAACTTGTTTAATGCGATTCAAGCTTTAAACAATGCAGGCCTGGTGGTGGCGTATCATGACCGTGCTGACGGTGGTTTATTAGTCACCTTAATTGAAATGGCGTTTGCCGGACACTGCGGATTAAATATTGACGTGTCTGGTTTAGGTGTCGAGCCGATTGCTGCGTTAACCGCAGAAGAGTTAGGTGCGGTGATTCAGGTAAAAGCGGCTGATCTGCAGCAAGTAAATGCGATTTTGGCACAACATGAATTGGCTGAAATGAGTCACTGGATCGGGCAGCCGAATACGACTGACGAGATTATTATTCAGGCTCAAGGCAAAACCTTATTAAAAGGTTCGCGTGCTCACTACCAGGCCTGGTGGTCGGAAACATCGTATCGAATTCAGGCGATGCGTGATAACGCGGTGTGTGCTGAACAAGAGTTTGATGCAATTTGTGATAGTGCCAATACCGAGTTGGTGGCGAAACCTAGTTTTGATATTAACGATAATATTGCCGCACCTTATATTAATTTNNAGATGGCGATTCTGCGTGAACAAGGTGTGAACGGTCAGCAAGAAATGGCGGCAGCATTTGATCGCGCCGGTTTTGCCGCAATTGATGTTCACATGAGTGATGTGTTAGCCGGTCGTATTGATTTTGCTGAATTTAAAGGTCTAGTGGCTTGCGGTGGTTTCTCTTACGGTGACGTTCTGGGCGCAGGTCGCGGTT
>DIJW01000075.1:0-5201 GCA_002421475.1 Thiomicrospira sp. UBA5634
CGCCTCAAACGATTTACGTAACATCACCTTCATTAATTCAGGATAAAGTTTCGATTTTTGCGCAATCGTCAAAAATGTCGCCGGCATCATGTGACCATCCGGCTCTTCAATCCGAATCAAACATTCATAATGCGTAACTTCTCCCGTGGACAAGTCTCGAATCGCCTGAAACACCGGACGCACACGATCTTGCTCTATCGCAGTACGAATCTCATGCGTAATATGTAAATTAGACCGATACATTTGTGCATAATCGAATGCTTCGCGATAACACAACACGTTTAAACGTTTCGACTTGGCGGTCAACATCGTCATTTCTAACCGGCTGAGTATTTTTTCGCGCTCAAGCGTTGCTACAATGGTCACATTAAACTCAACATCATGATCATCAAACTGCGGTAACCGATCATTGACTAAATGATGGTGCAAACTTAACAATAAATCTTCCAACTTTTGTTCTGCACTCGGGGTAAAAATCACCACAAAAACATCACCGTTTAAACGATAAACACGGCCATGAATAAAGGTATGTTTAAGTTTATACGCAATTTCTTTCAGGATAATATCACCAAGATCCGCGCCAAAAATCTCGTTAATCTCTTTAAACCCATCAACATTTACCATCAACACCGCTTCTTCCGGCGCAACAACTAAAATATCTTGATTTAAACGGGTACGATTAAACGCTTGCGTCAGCGTATCAAATTGATACATCGCCTCCAACTGTTGCGATTTTTTCTCCACATCCAGTTGAAGTCGCTGGCTATAGGAGACCATCTGGCTTTGAAAGTCCTCAACTTGCTGATGCAAATGACGTAACCGCTTTAAAGAGCGGCGGTTANNACCGCCAGTAAAATAAGCACAAAACTGACGACTAAGGTTATCAACGCGCTTTGTTTTAAACGCGCTTGCTCCGCAGCATGATACTGTTGAATCAGCGCAGTAAAATCATCCAAATATAAACCGGCGCCAATAATCCAATTCAATTCCGGAATTAATAATAAATAACTGGTTTTTTCGCTAGCATACTCGGTACCGGGTTTGCGATACCAATAAGTGACTTTCGCCTCACCAAACTCACGTAATTGCGCCAAATAATCTTCGCGATAAGCAAAACCATTGGCATCCAGCAAACCGGCATCCATCGGCTGGCCTTCTTCTTCCGGTGCAATCGGCAACAGTAAATGGCGTGCAAAGTCCTCACCGCCTTCTATATTATTAAGCGACAACACGAAAAAATAGCCGCGATTCTCTAAACCAAAACGTTGATCACGTAAGCGTTCAAGGGTTAATTCCGGATTGAATTTTTTATTTTCCAACGCCGCATTAATCAGGTTATATTCGCGCTGGAGATGAGATTGCAGTTCATCAAAATGGTATTGGACTAAATTCGAGTTATATTGACTGACATGCTCTTGGGTCGCGCGGTATTGCAGGACAAAATACAACGCTTGAAAACTGAAGGTTAAAACCAGCATCAGCGCGACAACACTCCACCACATGCGTTTAAACAGCCAGTTTTCGGCCTGCGCTAAACTACTGGACATCATGTTTATCCCCCATTATTTTTGTTATTCGACTATGCCACAAAATCTCTACAAAAAAAAGCGCCGGTCAGCCGATTAATCTTTAACGTTATATGACATCAAAGCCAACCGAATTTCACGGATAATCGGCTCACTAATCATCAATTCGTCTAAACCGTCTTGCTCATAATCCCGCATCTCATCACCTCGATAAGCGCCAAATGAAATCTCACTGACAATCGCATTGGCAATTTTCAGCAATGCCACATACGCGCGTACTTTGTCATTTTGAATCGACGCACATTTATCAACATGATGCAGCATAATCGCGCTCAGCATATCTACCGGCAAATTCCAACGTTTGCCCAATAACACGCCTATCGTTGCATGATCAGAACCATAACGCGCGCGCTCTTTTTCAATCACCGTCAAAGGTAAACTGTGCGACTGACTAAACAATTTTAAATAACCGTGCGGATCTTTGGTGGCCAACATTAACGCACCGCCATTATGAAACAACCCCAGCATATAGGCTTCATCACGCGAGACACCGGCCACCCACTCCGACAAGTCCGCCATACAAAACGCCACATCAACACTGTGTTCCATAATATCTTTATACAAAAGATCATTGCCAAACAACCGTTTTAACACCGCAGAAATCAGCAGATTACGAATATTATCCAACCCGAGCATTTCGACTGCTTCACGAATCGAACGCACCTCAACATTGATTTTCATGACCGGCGAATTAATCAGCGTTAACACCTCACCCGCCAATGTCGTGTCTTTATCAATAATTTGTGCGACTGAGTACGAGTTAACAAATCGACTTTGCAACTCCTGCTGCAACTGCGCCAAGTCTCCCGGCAATTGCGGCAATTTAACACCTGACACCGCCTTAACGGCGTCACGTAATTTAATCGCTAAAGATTCATCCGGCGTCAAGGTCATTACATCGGTAACTCACGTACTAATAACCAACCTTTTGAGCCGTCTGCAAACTGCAACCGTTTTACAAACTCGAGTGAATCCTGCGCACGAAAACCTGAAGAAGCTTGTGCCAATGCGCTCATAACCTCCGTCCGGTCAGCTAAACTTTTTTCGCCGCGCTGATCCGCTTGCTGTAACGCAGTGACCAACTCTGCCTCACTAAATTGTGCTCGCACCCGATAACGCACTTGCGCAATGTACACATCGGCGCCTTCTTTATGCGCGCTAATCATATTAACGTCTTCGATCGGAAACATTGTCTGCATTTGTAAACCATCCAACCAATAACGTTTGGCCATCACCTCAACCGCTAAATCAGACGGTTTAGATTCAAAACAGCCGCTCAACAACACCGACAAACATAATACGAATGACGCAACCAGTTTTCGCATACCGCAAACTCTCAAATAAAATAATTATGGCTAAATTGTGCAAATTTAACTGGGATTATAGCACCGCACTTGACGCGCCAATACACAAAGCTGAGCAGAAAATTTTGGGCTTGCTAAAATGTCCTTTATTTCCGTAACCGAAATCTATCATGGCTATATTTGCGCTTATTGATGCTAACTCATTTTATGCCTCGTGCGAAATTGCCTTTCAACCAGGCCTGGTCAATCGTCCGGTGGTGGTATTATCGAACAACGACGGCTGCATTGTGGCGGCCAATGCACACGCTAAAGCGCTTAATCGTTATTTAACTAAACCGCTTGGTTCGGGCGGTTATCGAGCGGCGCAACCAACTAGCATTATGTTTCAGCCTTACTTTAAAGTAGAACGTTTGCTCAAAGCCCATAAAACCAAAGTATTTAGCTCTAATTATGAATTGTATGCCGATATGAGCCAACGCCTGCATACACTCATCGGCCAGTTCGCGCCAAAACAAGAAATCTACTCCATCGACGAAAGTTTTCTCGACCTCACCGGTTTTGAAAAACACAATCTCACCGATTATGGCCAGCAGATTCGTCAAACCATTTTGCGCGGTTTGGGTTTGCCGGTCGCGGTGGGTATCGGCCATAGTAAAACCTTGGCTAAACTCGCCAATCACCTCGCCAAAAAAGGCGATTTTTCCGGTGTATTGGATTTAACGGTATTGTCTGAGCCCGCAATAAATCTTTTGCTCAAAAACGTTGCTATCGGTGATGTTTGGGGCATCGGTAAACAACTTCGCCAACAACTGCAAGCGGTCGGTATTCACACGGCGCTGGATTTAAAACTCGCCGACCCGCATAAACTCAGCAAACGTTTTAGCGTTAATATCCTGCGTAGCCATTTAGAATTAAACCACCAGGCCTGCCTGCAACTGGATGAAGTTGACGAACCTAAACAACAAATTCTACGTTCGCGTTCATTTGGCCAAGCCATCAGCGAGCGCCATGATTTACGCCAAGCCTTAGTGAATTTTGCCAGTCGCGCGGCGGAAAAACTGCGCGCACAAGGCAGCGTCTGCCAAGCGGTCACGGTTTTTTGCACTACCAATCCGTTTAAACCCGAACAAGGCGCGTATCGCAACAGTTGCAGTTTACGTTTGGCACTCGCTACTGATGACACACGTTTAATTGCCGAACAAGTCAAAATCGGGGTAGATAAGTTATGGCGGGAAGACTTTCTTTATCACAAAGCCGGTGTAATTCTGAGTGAATTAAGTCAAAAATCACAGCAACAAAACGACTTATTCGCTCCTGCGCTCAACGAAAAATCGGCTCAATTGATGGCTGTAATGGATCAAATCAACCAAAAAATGGGCAAACACAGCCTACATTTAGCCTCGCAAGACCATGCCAATCAACGCTGGGCGATGCGCCAAAACCACCATTCCCCGCGTTATACCACCAACTGGCAAGAACTTCTCACCGTCAGCTAAACCTCACCACCAGGCCTGGTAGTTAATCAAGATATCCAGTCGCTATACTTTCAAAGCCGAATTGATTAAAATGGCCGACAGTTTTGCTTATAGAAACAACAAACAGAACCCATAAAAACACAAATAAGGTTGGAATACGTGATGACACAGGATGAACTCAAACAACTGGTTGCAAAAGCGGCTATCGAACATGTAGTACCGGAAACGATTATCGGTGTCGGCACCGGCTCTACCGCTAACTTCTTTATTGATGAATTAGCCAAAATCAAACACACCATTGAAGGCACCGTAGCCAGCTCAGAAGCGTCGGCGGAGCGTTTACGTAAACACGGTATTCCGGTTTTAGACTTAAACAGCGTTAGCCAGATTTCAGTTTATATCGACGGTGCTGACGAAGCTGATCCGGGTTTACACCTCGTAAAAGGCGGCGGCGGCGCATTAACGCGTGAAAAAATCGTGTTAGCCGTGGCGGACAAATTCGTTTGTATCGCCGACGAAAGCAAAAAAGTCGCGGTATTGGGTAAATTCCCCTTGCCGATTGAAGTGATTCCAATGGCGCGCAGTTATGTGGCGCGTGAAATTGTGAAACGTTTCGGCGGCGAGCCGGTTTTACGTGACGGTTTCATTACCGATAACGGCAATATTATTTTGGATGTTCACGGTTTAAAAATCACCGATCCGGTGGCAATGGAAACCGAAATCAACCAAATCGTTGGGGTCGTCACCAATGGTTTATTTGCGCGTCGTAAAGCGGATGTGTTCCTGTGCGGCGGCAAAAACGGCGTTGAAACCATCCTCGCGTAAAAAACTAGCTG
>DIJW01000075.1:5206-5442 GCA_002421475.1 Thiomicrospira sp. UBA5634
TTTACACCCAAGTAAACCCCGCTTTCTCAGCCAAGTTCGCCTAGTTGGTGCGGCCTCGCTGACGTTTTCTTCCCCACTCCTTTAAACGTCTTATGGAGCCAGTTTTATGAAAAACCTTTCAGCCAAACTCTTTGCAGGTCTGGTAGTCGTGTTGGTCGGCACATTATTATTTTTCACCCTATCCGGTGGTGAAAAAGCACCGGCCGTTACTGTCACCGCATCAAATGGCGAAATCA
>DIJW01000040.1 GCA_002421475.1 Thiomicrospira sp. UBA5634
TCGGCTGGGACAGCGACATGACGGCCTACGGTCCCAAGGCGCACCTGGGTTCGGCCGTCATCGACTGGGCGCCCTACTACATCAAGTCGGTCGGCGAGGCGCTGGACGGCAAGTGGACCACCGGCCAGGCCTGGTGGGGCGTCAAGGAAGGCGCGATCGACATGGTCTCAGTGGCCGCCGACGTGCCGGATGAAACCAAAAAGCGGATCGACGAGATCAAGGCGGGCCTGAAGGATGGCAGCTTCAACATCTGGAAGGGCCTGATCGTGGACAACACCGGCAAGGAAATGGTCGCCAAGGACACTGTGGCCGACGACAAGTTCCTGGGTGGCGTCAACTTCTACGTTAAGGGCGTAGAGGGCAAGGTGCCTGGCGGCGAGAAGAAGTAACAGACGCAACGCCTGATCGAAAGCCGCCTTAGGGCGAATGGCACTTACTTTGGCCGACACGCATGACCGTGCCGCTGGACTTGTCGGCGAGCCTGGGCGCGCGGCACCTTCAGCCACGGGTATGGCTTGGGTCGTCGTTTTCGCATTCGCGGCTCGATGCGCCCGGGCCTGTGGCCGACCTTGGATTGCGCGATCAACACGAACAGCCGCTGGTTGTCCTGCGCGGCGCATAGGCCGCGCGCTGTCCACTCGGTCCACAGTTGCACCGTGTGCTTGAAGCTCAGGCCACGCGGGTCCACGCCGGCCTTGCAAGCGGCCTGCGCCATCAGCAGCCGGATCACGTTGTAGGCCAGCAAGTGCACCCACAGTTGCTTCTCGTTCATCTGCGGCGTCTGGCAGCTCAGCACATCCATGCCGGTGGTGGTCTTGAGGTTGCGCAGGTCCAGCTCGACGTTCCAGCGGCGGGCATAGAGTTCCGACAGCTCGGCCTTGCCGAGGTCTCGCGCACTCACCATCGTGGTGACCAGGACCTGGCGGCCCACTTTGGCTTCGCGCAGCATGAGGTCCTCTGGCATGCGAGCGTACTGCTCGGGCGTCATCCACTCGGGACGCGCCGGCTTGGGCCAGAACACGATGTGGTCGCGCGTATCGAGTTGCCAGCCGCGCCTGAAGTCGGTGATGCGCGCTCCGTTCTGCTTGAACACGACGTCCACGTCCCGCTCCAGCAGCATGGCGATCAGGAAGTAGTTGCAGTACAGGGCATCGGCGAGCATCACATCGCCGGTGCGAAAGACTTCGAGCAGACCGCGCACCAGGCCGAGTTCGCTGTTGGCGGTTGTAAGCCAGCGCACAAATCTGGCTGCGAGACCGCGTTTTGATGGATGGGCCAGATGAGTCTTGCTCCGCGTCGTTGGCGCGGTGAGCGGCTGCATTGCCGGGGCAATGGCGTCGATCAGAACGGGACGTCGGCTTCGTCGATGTCGATGTCGTGCGCGGCAGGCGCCACCGTGTTGCGGTCATCACGCAACACCTGCTGGATCTGCAGACCGTAGCAAGCCCAGACGTGTTCGCGCAATTCGTCCAGGATCTCGAAGACTGCGACGGCCTGCTCAGGCGACCAGTGAGTGGGCAGCGTGATCGAGCCGGCTGCCACGCGATGCCGGGTGAAGTCGATGTCCGCGGGCACGGCACGCCGGCGCTGCATGGCTTGCCCGCCTTGGGTCGCACGGTGCGGCGTTGCGCCGCCTTGAGCTCAGTGCGCGCCTTGGCCTCCTTGAGCCGGTAGGACTCACCTTTGATGGGCACGATCTCGCAGCGGTGTACCAACCGGTCGATCAACGACACCACGCAGGCCGCGTTGGGGAATACCTCGTGCCACTCCTGGAAACTCCTGTTGGTGGTGACCACCGTACTTTTGTTCTCGTAACGCCGACTGATCAACTCGAACAGCAAATCGGCGTGCCGGTTGGAGTAGGACAGGTAACCGACCTCATCGATCAACAACAAGTCCGGTGCTGCGTAATGGCGCAGTCGCCTGCGCAATGCCGAGTCACTGTCCAGCGCAGCCAGATCCCCCAGCAACTGACCCGCAGTGGTAAACAGCACCGTGCGACCCTCGATCAGCGCTTGGTGGCCCAGATTGCATGCCAGCATCGACTTGCCCACGCCGTTGGGGCCGACCAGCACCACGTTGGTGGCGTCAGTGTCGTGGTCAAGTAATTTCGTACAAAAAGATAGGGCGTGAGGTGATTCAGGCGGTTGAGGGTTGAGAGCGCCGTTGCTCGAAGGCATTGGGAGAGAGGTAGCCCAGGGTCGAATGCAATCGATGGGGGTTGTAAAAGTTGACGATGTAGTCGGCGATATCCCTGACGGCCTCACCCTGGTTGGCGTAGTGGCGCTGCCAGACCCGCTCCATTTTGAGGTTGAGAAAGAAACGCTCGGTGACTGCGTTGTCCCAGCAGTTGCCTTTGCGGCTCATGCTGGGCACCAGGCCATGTTTGGCCAACAGCCGGGTGTGGACCTCACTGGCATATTGGCTGCCCCGGTCGGTGTGCATCAGTACGCCAGGCTTGGGGTTTCTGCAACCGATGGCCATCTGAAGGGCTTCACACACCAAGGATGCTTGCATGTGAGAGGCCATTGACCAGCCCACGATTTTCCGGGAGAACAGGTCAACGACCACGGCCAGGTACAGCCAGCCTGTGGCGGTGCGGATGTAGGTGATGTCACCTGCCCAGGCCTGGTTGGCCCGAGCAGGAGCGAACTCGCGCTTGAGCACGTTGTCAGCCACAGGCAGGCTGTGTTTGCTGTCGGTGGTGTGGACGAATTTGCGCCGCCAGCATGCACGCAGCCCATGGCGACGCATGAGGGTGCGTGCCCTGTGGCGGCCCACCTGTAAACCGGCTTGTTTGAGCGCCGCACTCAAGCGGCGAGTACCGTACGTACGCCCGCTGGCAGCAAAGGCCGTTTGCAACTGCAAGGCCTGTGGGCACACAGCACGGGTCTGGGCCTGACGGGTGCGGGCGCTGTACAGCCCTGAGCGGCTGAGGCCAAAAGCACGGCTGAGTTGGCCGATGCCCACGCTGTCTTTTGCTTTGGCCTTGTTCGCTGAATCGGTGAGCAGCGCTTGCATCACTTGATTTCCCGGGCGAACAAGGCCGACGCTTTTTTTAGCAGTTCGTTGTCCGACTTGAGTTGACGAATTTGCCCTTCCAGCTCCCGAATGCGTTGCTGCTCGGGCGTCAGTGGCTTGCCCACG
The DNA here is from genome assembly GCA_002421475.1 of Thiomicrospira sp. UBA5634. Classification (GTDB taxonomy): domain Bacteria; phylum Pseudomonadota; class Gammaproteobacteria; order Thiomicrospirales; family Thiomicrospiraceae; genus Thiomicrospira. The sequence goes on from DIJW01000040.1 coordinate 3,148, forward strand.
CCTGGGCGGCCTGCCACTTCTTCATCCAATTGCACCACCCAGCGGCGAACCGCGCTGGGCACCAGGTTCATGTCTTTGCAGACCTGATTCAGGCTGATGCCTTGGTCTCGAACCATCTTGGCCACTTGCAGTTTGAAGGCGGGCTCAAAGTGCCTTCTGGTCTTTGGGGTTTCTTGTGTCGTCATGAGGTCGGCTCCGTTGGGGCGGTTGTCGCCTTATCTCGGTGTCCGAAATCATTGGACCAGAACACAGCAAATCTGCAGTCCAACCCAGTTTTTGATAAGTGCATTTATGCCGTCTTTTATGACATGATGCGGACGTCCGGCGTAGGAATACAAACCGTCATCCAAGTACCAGCCCTGCACAGTATTGGCCTGCTTTTTGACTTGGTGCATCGCATATTGAAACTCAATCCGACGATCACTGCCAACCGCAATAACATCAGGATAAAACGCCGTCAGGCCTTGTTTGATTCGCTCAAAATTGTCGCGTCGCTCTTGCAATTTTGGGCGGCCTTTTGCCACGCCCGGGAGGATTTTTAGCTGTTTAAACGGGGTTTCTTGCCATGCTGTTAGCGCTCGAATATAAAGGTTGTCACCAAGTTTTTTTTGATCAATCAACCAGAGTTCCGCTACATCGGTTTCACGCCGCGCGTTCGCTAACGCCGCACTCACTAGCACATTTAAAGGCGTTGAAGGCATATAGAGAATTCGTGACATTACATAACCCCTATATCGTTTATTAGGTCATCTTTCACGTCACGATCAAATGCCGGCAATTTTGCCAACACCTCATCGACCGACAATCCTTGCAACGATTGTTGTGCCTGACCCGGTTTGAATTTTTTAATGTAATTCGGCGCTAACGGCGAACATAAATGCACTACGTTTTGCCCCAATGCGCCGACTAGCTTAGGATCGGTCACACGATACAGCACCACCATCGGCACATCGAGCGCGGCGGCAACGTGCGAGAGCCCCGTGTCCACCGACACCACGGCTTTGGCGTGTTTAAGTAATCGTGCCATCTCATTTAATTTCAGTTGCTGTGGCGGACACCATACCCCGAGGGCACCTAGGGCCTGGTGGTTTAAACCGGCTGCTAAACGCTCTGAACGCACTTTTTCCTCCGCATTACCCCAAGGTAAAACAACTTTTAGGCCTTGCTGATTCAGTTTAGTGATCAGTTGCTGCCAATGATCTTCCGGCCAATATTTAGTTTCCCATGTCGTTGCATGTAAACAGACTACATAAGGCTGATTGCTAATCTGTTCAGCAAGTTGCTCTAATGGCAACCAGGCCTGGTGGTTGAGACCATATTCAATCGGAGTCGTTGGAATAGGATAGTTTAATGCTTTGGCAAACAATTCGCGCAAGCGTGTAATGGCATGCTGATCTTTGACAACGTGGATTTTGCGATCATAAAACAAGCTGGCCAATTTCTCGCGCGCCGAAGCCCAATCTAGGCCGACCTTACCTATCTTAGGCGCAGCAATTTGCCGAACCACCCAAGCACTTTTTAATAAGCCTTGCGCATCCAATACCAAATCGTATTTTTGCTCGTTAAGCTTGGCAAAAAAAGCAGCTTTTTGTTGGCGGGTTTGTTTGGCGAACGGACGCTTACGCCATTGGCGCAAACTGATTGGCAACACGCGATCTATCACCGGATGCCACGCAGGGATTTCCCTAAATGCGTCTTCCACCACCCAATCAACCACCAGGCCTGGTATCGCGCGTTGTGCATCTGTCAAAGCGGGAAACGTGTGAAACACATCCCCCATTGACGACATTTTGATTAAAAGAATCCGCAAAGTTTTACTTCGTAAAGTCTAAAAAATGCTTGTTTTCCGTGAGCCAGCTAAGGTATTTGTGCACACCTTCTGCCACGGTATGGAACTTATCGCTATAACCGGCTTGGCGTAAACGAGTGTTATCCGCCTGAGTAAAACTTTGATACGCGCCTTTTAAATGCTCCGGGAACGGAATGAATTCAATCTCACCTTTGCCGTGAAACTTAATCACTGTTTCAGCAATATTTTTAAATGGCTCCGCTGCTGCCGGGCCAAGATTAAAAATACCCGACTTATCAGGGTTAGCCATAAACCAAAGATTCACTTTAACCACATCTTCGATATAGACAAAGTCACGAGTTTGCATACCGGCGTCATAACCGTCATACGCACCGAATAATTTGAGTTTTTCACCACGTAAAATTTGATTATGCAGTTTAAACGCCACACTGGCCATATCGCCTTTATGCTGTTCGCGCGGCCCATAAACATTAAAGTAACGGAAACCGACTACCTGACTTTGCGCTTTTGGCAAAATTTGGCGTACATATTGGTCAAATTGGAACTTAGAAAAACCGTAAACGTTTAACGGTTTTTCATATTGACGTTCTTCGATAAACACCGGGCCATCGCCATAAGTAGCGGCTGAGGAGGCATATAAAAAAGGAATTTTGCGATCTAAACAATAGTGCAATAAGTCTTTGGAATATTCATAGTTATTGTCCATGACATATTTGCCATCCCACTCCGTGGTGGCGGAACACGCACCTTCATGAAACACACAATCAATATCCGGCAACCCGTCTTCGGCAAAAATTCTCGCTTGAAAGTCTTCTTTATCGAGGTAATCCGCGATATCACAATCGGCAATATTAATAAATTTTTTGCCGTTTTTTAGGTTATCCACCACCAAAATATCGCTACGCCCCAGCGCATTTAACGCCTTAACGATATTACTTCCAATAAATCCAGCGCCACCGGTTACGACAATCACGGTCTAATCCTCTTTATTCATAAAAATTGGTGCAAATTGTATCACAAGCGTTTGATTAGATTAGGCGACCCAGTAATTTGATAGCTTGTCTAAAACAAACCCACCCCACACTAAAATGGCCAGTGCAAAACTGACAAAAACGGCAGCAGAGGCCTGATCTTTGGCTCGACCTGATAATGGGTGATAGTCTTCACTAATTCGGTCAACCACCGTTTCTAAGCTGGAGTTAAGCAGTTCAACAATCAGCACAATCAGCAAGACTCCGATTAATAACACACGTTCAACCACGGTTTCACCCAACCAAAAAGCCAGCGGCAACATCAATGCAAACAATACGACTTCTTGGCGAAACGCAGCCTCTTCTTTCCAAGTAGCCACAAAACCTTTCCATGAATAAAGTGCAGCGTAAAAAATACGCTTTAAACCTGTGTGTGGCGATTTCACTTTAAATAATCCTCATAAGGTTTACCATAAATAATGCGTTGTTTAGGCTGGTAATTCGGCGTGCAAAGCGCACGATTTGCGTCGTACAAACTGCTTCCTACCTGGGTTAAGCACAAGGTCAAATGAAATAAATCATCCAACATAACCGATTGATTTCGTTGCTCATAAACTGTTTTATCTACATTTGAAAATGTATCTTGATAAGATTGATTACGCCAAAAAATTAAAGGGATTTCAAGCATGTGGCGCGTTACACCATCCGGGCCATGACCTTTAAAATTTTTACTGTCAAAAACCTCTTCGCCATGGTCGGCAAAAAACAATAACCCGCTAATGCCCTGAGATTGTCTTAATTTATTGATCCAACCCCTTAACAGAGAATCACTGTACAAAACTGAATTATCGTAAGCATTAATATCGGAAATTTGTGACTTTGAAAGTTTATCGGTATACGCTTGAATTCCCTTGTCATCGGTAAAAACTTCAAACTGATCTGCGGGATACTTACTTCGATAATGCAAATGGCTGCCCATCATGTGAACAAATATCACTTTATGTTTAGCCGTGTCTTCCATTGCTTTTTCAATATAAGGCGTCATATAACCATCATAACGATAAGCTTCAACGCCATGAAAATCATGACTAATAAAGTGACTTTGATCCGCGATTGCCGCTATCGCGGAAGTGGGATATCGTAATGGCTGTTGATTAGAAATCCACCAGGTTTTAAAGCCGGCTTTTTTAAATATTTCCATTAAACTTAGTGCCGTTTGTGCTTCGTTTAACTGAGCATGAGAAACACTGGTTAAACTAACGCTCAGTGATGGACGCGTTTGCGCATAAGCCGTAACAGCGTCTTTAAACACGATACTTTCAGTGGCCAGTTTATCTAAATTGGGCGTTGTTTCTCGATCATAGCCATATAACGACATGTGGTTACGATTTAACGACTCGCCAATAACAATGACATAAGTTTGTGGGTCTTCAATGGCTTTAGTTGCACTAAAATCAGCGGTTTCATAACGTTTTTTACGCTCCGCAATGACTTCTTCCAGCGACTGTCGGTTCTTTGGAAAATCCATCGCCACACCGGCAAATCCCGGAACCACCTCAAAAAACCGACCTCGTTGATCAAACTGTTGCAGTGCAAACACCAACATTAATACACCCAAAACAACTAACGTTTTTTGCGTCCGACTGGCGGCCGATTGAAACACAACCTGACGTAATGCCACATACGAAAGCACTAAATAAACACTGAGCAACAAGGTGTTTTCGAGCCCGATATAGGCTAACGCAAATTCAAAACCTTCTTTTGAATCGGTGTACACCAATGCTTCGAGCGAAGCGCTCATAAACACCCCGCCAAAGGTTACGGCATACAAAATATCCAACGCTCCAGAAATGACAAATGCAATTAGGATCGCCAAGAAAAACTTCTGTAAAATGCTATGTCGGAATAAATAAGCAAAACCGCCAATCATGAGCAACCAGCCGACGCGTGCATTGAGTTCGGATTCGCGAATAAAGTCGGCATAGCCATACATTACTGCCAAAGGGAAAAACAATACAAAAAAAGTAGCCCACCAATGGGAGGTAAGAAATTTAGACATGTGGATTAAACCTGAACGTTAACTGATCACTAACAAAGTGCCACATTCTAACATTTCCTCGTTCAATCCCTATAAAAAAGGTAGAATAGCGCACAATTTTTATAAATTTGCTAGGTTTGAATGGAACGTTTAACTACCCGCTGGGGTCGACTTTTAGCTTACTTGGAAGCATGGTTCGTCGACCATGAAGTGTTACGAATAATGTATCGTAACTTTTATCGTTTATCTGACCGGGCTTTTCGCAGCAACCACCCTTCTGCGGCATTTCTTGCTAAGTTACAAGCCAAACGCGGTTTAAAAACGGTCATCAGTTTACGCCGCGCGGATGCGTCCGGGCAGTATCTGTTGGAAAAAGAAGCTTGCGATAAACTTGGGATTAAACTCATAAACCACCCAATGTCATCACGCAGCTTACCGGATGTTGACAAGGTGTTGGAAGCTAAACAGATTTTAGAAAATGCAGAATACCCAATATTAATTCATTGCAAATCGGGGGCGGATCGCGCCGGACTCATGAGTGTTTTTTATAAACACTTTATTGAACACCAACCACTTGAACAAGCGGTTGAACAGCTGGGTATGAAATATGGCCACTTTCGTTGGGCGGACACCGGAAAATTAGATTTTTTCTTTGATAGTTTTTTTGCCTATCAAAAAACACATCCTGATGTCGACTTCTTAACATGGTTACAAACCGTGTATGACAAACCCGCACTGAACGCTCAATTTAAGAGCTCCGGTTGGGCGAATATTGTTGTAAATAAGATTCTTCACCGCGAATAACCAGGCCTGGTGCAATGTTTGATAAAACAACCGTAAAACTTTATCGCCGTTTATTAAGCTACATCGCGCCCTACAAGGCGATGATTGCGCTAACCATTTTTATGTTATTGGCGATTGCCGCCATGGAACCGGCAACCGCGGCGATTCTGAAAGATTTGGTCGACCGCAGCTTAATTGAAAAAGATCCGGATAGTTTTTTACTTTTACCGCTGTTACTGGCCGGTGTCTTTATTGTAAAAGGTGTGGCTGAATATTTTAGTAAAGTGGCGAGTCAATGGCTGGCGCAAAAAGCGATCCTGCAGATTCGTGCTGACATGCATCGTAAAATGCAATATTTGCCTTTAGCAAAGTTCCAGCAATATTCTACCGGCACGCTGATGTCAAAAATCACTTATGACGTTGCCCAAACCAGCAACGCCTTGTCAGAAGCTTGGATCGTCATTATTCGCGACAGTTTAATTGTTTTAGCCCTGTTTGGGTATATGCTTTCCATCTCTTGGGAGCTGACCCTATTAATGCTGTTGGTTGGGCCGATTGTGGCCTGGGTGATTGATAAAGCCAGTAAACTCATGCGCCAATCAAGTAAACACATGCAAACCAACATGGGACAGCTGACCCATCAGCTTGAAGAAGGATTAGTTGGCTACCGCGATATTAAGCTGTATGGCGCGGAAAACTATGAACAAAATCGTTTTCACTCAACCGCCAGCACTTTGTTTAAACACAGCATGCGCGTGACTAAAGTGTCTGCTTTAAATGTGCCTTTGGTTCAAGTTTTAGCGGCGCTTGCCCTTTCTGCAGTGATTTATATTGCCATGCAAATGTCAGCACAAAATGCGTTTACACCAGGCGAGCTTTTGTCTTATATCACCGCGATGGCCTTAACCTTTGAACCGATCCGACGTTTGACCAATATCAACATCACTATTCAAAAAGGTATGGCGGCGGCAGAAAGTATTTTTGAGCTGTTGGATCAGGCTGAAGAAAAAAATGAGGGGTGCTTAAAACCTAACATTAAGGGTCAAATCACATTTAATACTTTAGTTTTTTGTTACCCGCAAGTCAGCAAACCTGCTATAAATCAGTTAACGTTTACGATTCCCGCCCATAAAACGACGGCTCTAGTCGGACAATCCGGCAGCGGAAAAACGACATTAGTTAATTTGATTGCCGGATTCTATCAACCTAATAGCGGTGAAATTTTGTTGGATGATGTGCAGTTAAATGAGATTGAGTTAAATTATTTACGTCAACACATCGCTTTCGTTAGCCAGAATGTGGTGTTGTTTAACGATAGCATTCGCGCCAACATTGCCTACGGACATGATGAGTTTGATGAACAGGCGATTATTCAGGCGGCGAAAGATGCGCATGCTTGGGAGTTTATTGAACGTTTACCGCAAGGTTTAGACACCACTATTGGCGACAACGGCGCAATGCTTTCGGGCGGTCAGCGCCAACGTATTGCGATTGCGCGCGCATTTTTGAAAAATGCGCCGATTTTAATTATGGATGAAGCCACGTCTGCGTTAGATAATCAAAGTGAAGCGATGATTCAACAAGCGATGGAAAAACTGCGTCAAAACCGTACCGTGATTATCATTGCACATCGTTTAAGCACGATTGAAAATGCCGATCAAATTGCAGTCATGGAGCATGGTGAGTTAAAAGAGCTCGGCAATCATCAACAGTTATTGGCGTTAAACGGTTTATACGCCGGTTTGTATCAACAAGGTGCGTTGGATGAAAGATCAAGCGGAATTTAAATGGTCGTTTGTTTTACCACAATACTGGCCGATTTGGTTCGGCGTAGGTTTATTATGGCTCGTTGGCAAACTGCCGCATGAAACCAAGTATAAGGTCGGTGCGTGGTTTGGTCGAGTCATTTTCCATATCGCTAAAAACCGTCGCAAGCTGGCGTTAGCGAATATAACATTAGCTTTTCCGCAGTTAGACCCGCAAGCGCGCTTGAGTGTACTGAAACAACACTTTGAATCACTGGGTATTTCGTTTATCGAACTCACGTTTATCTGGTGGGGACGTTATCACTCCGACTCCGTGGATAACGAATCCAAGTATGTAACTTTTCACGGCATAGAAAATCTTCGCCAAGCTGAAGCACAAGGCAAAGGCGTATTAGTGATTTTCCCGCACTTTACGCATATTGACAGCACTAACTTTTTCTTTTCATTTGCCTCACCGTTAATGCCGGTTTATCGACCTAATGATAATCCGGTATTAGATTATTTGATTTTAAAAGCCCGCACATTGGGTAAACGCAAACAGGTTAACATTCCGTTTAATGAAACCAGGAGCATTGTTAAAGCGTTAAAACAAGGCAATGATGTTGGTTTTCTGCCGGATCAACGTTATCGCAGTCGCGGCCATATCAAAGTACCCTTTTTCGACCACATGGCAAAAAGTCACTCCTCAACTTCTAAAATAGCCAAAATGACGGGCTGTGCCGTGGTATTGATGTTTACGCGGCGAATTGGTTGTCATTATGAGATTCAGTTTTTGCCGGCATTGGATAATTTTCCGAGTGGCGATGATTATGCCGATACCTTACGTTTGCATCAGCTCTATGAAGCAGAAATTCGACAAAATCCAAGTCAATATTTGTGGGTTCATAACCGCTGGGATTTAAGACCAGACGCATCCGGCCAGTTTGTCGAAAAACGCTAAATAAAAACCCCGCATTGAAACCGCGGGGTTTTTATTTACAACATCACAAAACTTAAATGAGACTTAGTTTAAGGTTTTGGTTCTTCCAGCAAAATGTTATCGGCATTCATCTCTACCGTGCGAATGCCAATCCCTTTGACATTTGTCAGTTCTGCCAAGGATTTAAAAGCACCATGCTGTTCACGATAATCCACAATCGCCTGTGCTTTTACTAAACCAATACTTTTTAATGCATTTGAAATGGTTTGGGCATCGGCTTGATTAACATTCACCGGCGAAGCCCAAACTGTGACAGAAAAAACTGTCATTATTAACGCTAAAAATAATTCTCTTAACATATCAAACTCCTTAGTTATCTTTATTAACCACCAAGCCAAAAAATGCGACATAAATAGGTGTAATTATTTAATGCGTATTTTATCTAGTGGTTTTTAAAGTGTAGCATAAAGACGTATTTATGCAAAAAGCAAAATACTAAGGCAAGTCAGCAATAAATATTTCCTCAAGACATTTTTTGAAATAAAGAGGTAATCTTTAACGTGCAATTGGCTGCAGAGATCAAAAATGAATCATGAAGTAAAAATGATAAGTTGGTGCACTAGCATTAGCGCACCAATATGATGAGTCCGGGAACAAACAGAAGTTAAATCTTAATAATGTGAACTATAACGTTTTTTGTCATCCGCGCTGGGCACTTCAAACCCGTGCTCAATCGCTTTTTCTTTACAATAAGCAACGGCAAAATCCAGTAATTCACCTACTGCGCGGTGACGGAACTTCTGTTTTTGACGCACATGTGAAAATGGACGACGCAATGGCGGATTTAATGGAATTGCTTTTAAGGTGCCAAGTTTTAATTCTTTCATCAGCGTGGTGCGCGATACAATCGCCAAACCGACACCGGCTTCAACCGCCATTTTCACTGATTCCGGCGCGCCTAATTCCATCACGATATTAAAATCGCTCATACTTAATCCTTGTTCACGGATATAGGTATCAATTACCGAACGTGAACCTGAACCTTCTTCGCGCACAATAAACGGATGTTTACGCACGTCTTCAATTGATACTTCATCACGTTTGGCTAACGGATGATCCAGCGGGCAAATCACTTGCATTTCATCAATTCGACAGACTTCAACTTCTAAGTTTTTGTTGTTGACCGGCGCTTCTACCAGGCCTAAATCAATCATATTGTTTTCTACCATGGACACAATGGCATCGGTATTACCGACCTGCAAACGAATATTGACATCATTGAATTGTTTTTTAAACGCACCCAGCAAACACGGCAACATATATTCAGCGATCGTGGTACTTGCGCCAATCACCAAACTACCCGACACTTCACCGGTTAAATCGCGTACTTCAGAATTCATTTTTTCATAGAGTTCAAGAATGTTATCTGAGTAGTCATACACCACGCGACCGGCTTCGGTTAGGGTAATTTTATTGTGTGTGCGATCAAAAAGGCGGGTGTTAAAAAAATCTTCAAGTTGCTTAACTTGGAAAGTAACAGCGGGTTGCGTCATATGTAAGGTTTCAGCTGCTTTAGTGAAACTCATGACTTTGGCTACGGTATGAAACACTTGAAGACGTCTATCGGCCATTGCGTTTGCCCTTAATTTTTTAGGTTACAACATAAATTTATTTAATCGAAAGAATATAGGCTTTTGCAGCCAAAATGTCAAAGTAAACTTAGCATCATTAAGACGGTTAAACCCGACTGTACCCTTTACGCTACATGTTCTTTAACGATTCGTTTTTTTGCCAACTTTGGCAAGGGTTCACGACCATATAACGCCTGCTCAACCAATAAATTTTTTAATGGCTTAGCGATATTTGCCAACGGCAATAATCGCTCACGCAATGCGTTTTTAAGCGGATTATTGGCTTTAAACAACCAATCAAAGCCTTCCATTGCGCGCTGTACGATCAGATTATCGCCTTTACGCCAGCGTTCATAACGGCGCAGGTTTGCAAAATCCCCCAACGCAACGCCTTGTTTATGCGCTTCCAGCACCACTTCCACCAACGCTGCGGCATCCAACAAACCGAGATTCACCCCCTGCCCGGCTTGCGGATGCACGGTATGCGCGGCATCACCCACCAAAGCCAAATGCGGCAGCACATATTGCTGTGCATGGCGGCGTGTTAACGGAAATGCGGCACGTTGCCAAGTGTCAGTTATATGTCCTAAACGTCCGTCAGATGCTTTTTCGATTTCGGCGCGATAATCTTGCTCGCATAAACTCAGTGCCCATTGCATTTTTTCCAGCGGTAAATACCAAGCAATGGAACTGACATTATTGTCCATCGCCAAAAATGCAAACGGGCCTTCATCACGATAACGTTGCCAACAGGCATCTTGATGCGGTGCTTGTGTTCGCACACAACCGACCACCGCACATTGGGCATAATCATGTTGGTCTAACCCTATACCGGCCAGCTGACGAATTTGTGAAAAGGCGCCATCAGCGCCGACCAATAAATCTGCTTGAATTTCACCTAGGTCGGTTAACGCCAACCAGGCCTGGTTGTCAGCAAATCTTAAACCCTCAATCACATGACCACAGATTACAGTCACGCCATTGGATTCCAGCGTTTCCCATAACGCCGCTTGAATTACATTATTTTCGACAACATAACCCAAGTTTGGTTCATTTAACGCTGCGGCATCAAAATTGATTTCGGCATCACCGGCCGCTTCCCAAATTCGCATCGACACAAACGGATGCGCGCGGCGTTGTTCTATGCCTATCCATGCGCCTAGATTGCGCAAGATATTTTCCGATGCACGTGTTAACGCACTGACGCGCGGCTGATAAGGCTCGTTTTTATTCCATGTTAAATTCGGTACTTCACGCTCAACCACCGCCACTTTTAAACCCG
>DIJW01000004.1 GCA_002421475.1 Thiomicrospira sp. UBA5634
CTCTGCTACCATGGATGAAATGAATTCAGCGGTACAAAACAATACTGAAAACGCCAAACAAGCCACCGGCGTGGCGCGTGAAGTGCAAACTAAAGCCACTCAAGGCACCAAAGTGATGCAGCAGACAATTGAAGCGATGAACGCCATTCAACAGTCGAGCCATAAAATCGCCGATATTGTTACATTAATTGACGGTATCGCTTTCCAAACCAATTTATTGGCATTAAACGCGGCGGTAGAGGCGGCGCGTGCGGGTGATCACGGTCGTGGTTTTGCGGTCGTAGCCGGTGAAGTGCGTGCATTGGCACAGAAATCAGCAGAAGCGGCGAAAGATATTAAAGGTTTAATTGAAGAAAGCGTGGGTCGTATTGATCAGGGGACTAAACTGGCCTCTGAGTCAGGTGAAATGTTAAACGGCATCACCAGCGCGGTAGAACAAGTCACTCAGATGATTGATCATATTGCGCGCGCTTCTTCCGAACAGTCAGAAGGGGTTAGCCAAGTTCACAAAGCGATTGCCGATATTGATCAGGTAACCCAGCAAAACGCGGCCTTGGTAGAAGAAACCTCGGCAGCGTCAGAAAGCATGAGTGAACAGGCGGCTAATTTAAGTCGGGATATGGCGTTTTTTAATACCGGCAATGCGACAAAACAGCCTGCAGCACCGGCACGTTTAGCTGCGCCTGCTAATAAACCCGTTGCTAAACCTCAGCCGGAAAAACCTGTCACTAAACCTGCAAAGATTGAGGAAAAAAAATCCGCTGGTTTAGCGGTAGAAAAATCAGCTAGAATAAATGACTCTGACGAGTGGAGCGAATTTTAATGAACGAAAATCAAAAAGCATCACAAGTTGACAACCAGTCGACAAGTAAAGTGGCGCAAGATCAGTTTCTAACCTTTATTTTAGGGGCTGAAACTTATGGGATTGATATTTTACGTGTGCAAGAAATCCGTGGTTGGGAAAAACCGACCAAGTTGCCCAATATGCCGCATTATGTCAAAGGTGTGATCAACATGCGCGGTGCGGTTGTGCCGATTATTGATTTACGCGAACGCTTTAATATCAGCAAACCAACCTATGATGAAAGTACGGTCGTGATTATTGTGCATGTGAATTATCGTGCAGAAGGTGCTGAGCATGACATTCAGAAAACCATCGGATTGGTGGTTGATGGTGTGTCGGACGTGCATGATGTCAATGTCGGTGAGTTACAACATGCGCCGTCATTTGGTGACAGCCGCCGAGTCAGTGAAGAGTTTGTTCGAGGTTTGGCTACGTTGGATGACATTATGGTCATTATCCTTAATATTGATTTATTGGCAAACCAGGGTATTTTCTTGGAAGTGAAAAACTTTCCGAAACATCACTAATCAGTTTTTCAATGTTCACCTCACCTAAAACCTGGTGTTGCTCAGTCAGTTAGATGACAAGTCACGCCAGGTTTTTTTAATCTCCAAACTAAAGTGACCAACTTTAAAGGAAGCCATATTTAAACAACCAGGCCTGGTAAAGCGGTTTATAATTTTTTTCATTGTGGTTCTTTCATCCTTTCTTCAGCTAACAAGTAACTTAAAACTTGATCTCACGCTAGATTCAAACCAAATTCTTATTTGATGCATGATTGCCTCTTTATTTATGGCATTCTTATCCGCTATGCGAAAAGTTAAATGACTGGACGCGCTTATCTATGGTTACAGAATTGAAGAGTAGAAAGGAACAGTTATGTCTATCCGTATGCGGTTAATTATCTTGTCATTAATGGCGTTTTTGTCGTTGGGTTTACTCACCGGGTTGGGTTACATCGGTAATGACCGATTAAAAAACAGCATTCACCATAATAATGAGTTGGCCGAGTTGCGTGAGCTGGTCAGTTTAGATAACGCGTTATTAAATATTCATAATCAATATCTCTTAACCTTGCAACATAATCCGCAAAACCCGCAGATCGTGAAAATGCATGACCATCCTGAGACGATGCATTTTAATCAGATCAGTCAATTTGATAAGACATTAATGGATCGAATTAAGGCATTTAATGCCCATCCTGCGGCTCAACCATTTATTCAACAAAGCAAAGACTTCCAGCAAAAAATTGAAGTCTATCGAAAAAGTGTTGAAGGCGGCTTAACTCTATTTAGAGCAGTAGAGTATGAGCAAGCCAACTTGCATTTACTGCAGCAAATGAATCCTCAGCTAAACCAAGCCTTGCAATCAACACAAGATTTTAGAGCGGTTCTTAGCGAATTGGCGCAACAAGCGAAACAAGATGCGGATGCGTTTGCCAATAGCCAAACAAACTTGATGTTTTTTATCGGTATAGCGTTTCTACTGTTAATTGGTGCGGTTTCGTGGTTCACCATCAGCTCAATACGTAAGGGCATCAATGAGACGGTGAATGCCGTCAGCAGTGTAGTGAACTCAATGAAGTTTGATACGGTGTTACGTTCGCGTAATGATGAGTTAAATCAAATCTCCAGTGCGTTAATTCAGATGTTGGCCAGTTTACAATTGAGTATTAAAGAAACTAATGGTGTCGTCGGCGCCATTGCTAAAGGTGATTTTGATCAGCGCGTGACTTCTGAGTTAAAGGGTGATTTAGCGACGCTAAAACAAGGCGTGAACGGATCGGCAGAAAGCGTCAAATTTATGATGGACGAGTTGGCTAAAGTGATGCAAGCATTACACGATGGCAAGTTTGACGTCAAAATGGACAGTCGTGTACCAAAAACGTTTAGTGCTCAGGTTGAAACAGCCTTACAGACTATCAATAACGTGATTGTTGATATTAACAATGTGATGCAGGCGATGAGTCGCGGTGAGTTTGAACAACGGGTTGGCGCAAACGCAAATGGCCAGCTGGATATCATGAAACAGAATATTAATAGTTCGATGGCATCGCTCGAAAGTGCGATTAATGATATTACCCGAGTGGTGGTGGCACAGTCTGAGGGCGATTTAACCCAATCAATTGCCAATCAATATGCCGGTCAATTAGGGATCGTGAAAGATGCGATTAATAAATCTACCGCGAGTTTGGATGAAATCGTGTCGGTAGCAATAGAAGCCGCCAACTCGGTGGCGACCGGTGCAAGTGAAGTAGCACAAGGCGCGATGGATTTAAGCCAACGCGTGCAAGAGCAGGCAGCGGCAGTAGAGCAAAGTTCAGCCACCATGGAGGAGTTTAGCGCGGCGGTTCAAAACAATGCCGCTAATTCGAACGAAGAATCAAAGGTTGAACATCAGGTTGAGCAAAAAGCCCAGCAAGCCGCAGACGTGATGAAACAAACGATTGTCGCGATGAGTGCGATTCAAGAATCCAGCCACAAAATTTCAGAGATTGTCAGTTTAATTGATGGTATTGCATTCCAAACTAATTTGCTGGCGTTAAATGCGG
>DIJW01000120.1:0-6070 GCA_002421475.1 Thiomicrospira sp. UBA5634
ATCGCCGGAAAACCTAACGCCAACAACAACGGCGCCACAATCGCCGCCGGCGTACCAAAACCACTGGCACCTTCCAAAAACGCGACAAATAACCAGCCGATGATGACGGTTTGCACTCGTCTATCAGGGGAAATACGGGTAAAACCTTCTCGAATCACTTCTACGGCACCACTGACTTTGAGTGTATTCAGCAAAAGAATGGCTCCAAATACAATAATCAAAATCGAGGCCGAAATAACCCAACCCTCTAAATCAGACGCGGCAATTTGCAGTGTCGGCATTTGCCAAACCCACCAAGCCAAGCCGCTCACCAATGCTAAACTCAGCGTCATTGCTCGACTCGCTGGCATGCGTAAAATCACGAGGAAAAACAATACTGCTAACACCGGCATCGCCGCAGTTAATGCTTGTAAAAACGTCATAAAAAACCCTAATAAAAATAATTATTTGCGGATTATAACAATTCTGTGACCAATACAATCATTCACAAACTTCCACTCCAAACAAACACTGCTTGACAGCCCCTAACTACGCGGTATAATTTTCGGTTTTTTCGAATATGAGGGCGACATTATGTCAGCATCTGAAAAGCCGTTAGTTGGGGTCATTATGGGTTCCAAAACCGATTGGCCTACTATGCAACATGCCGTGGACATGCTGACGTTGTTTAACGTCCCGCACGAAGTCAAAGTGGTTTCCGCCCATCGCACACCGGACTTAATGTTCGAATATGCCGAACAAGCCGAAGCGCGCGGTTTGCAAGTCATTATCGCCGGTGCCGGCGGTGCGGCGCACTTACCGGGAATGGTTGCGGCTAAAACATTGGTTCCGGTGCTTGGCGTACCCGTTAAATCGAAAGCCCTCAACGGTCAAGACTCTTTATTATCCATTGTACAAATGCCCGGCGGCATTCCGGTCGGCACCCTAGCGATTGGCGAAGCAGGTGCAAAAAATGCCGGTATTTTAGCGGCGCAAATGATTGGCGTTCACAATGCACAAGTACGTGAAGCGGTACGTGCTTGGCGTCAGGCACAAACCGATGATGTGTTGGCAAATCCTGATCCGCGTTTAGCTGAGTAATCCCCTTCATTCAATGCCGCCTTTTGGCGGCATTTCAGAGTAAAATACACGCTTAATTTTTATCAATCGGGAGTGTGCTATGACACCGTTTAGCCGTCGAGTGGGCGTTTTAGGCGCCGGTCAATTAGGTCGTATGCTGGCAATGGCCGGATATCCGCTTGGCCATAAATTCGGTTTTTACGGTTTAAGTCATGACGAACCGGCGGCGATGCTCGGTCATATGCACACCGAAAATGATGATACCCGCGACCTGCAAAATCTGGTCGAATTTGCCGATGTCATCACTTATGAAAGTGAAAACACCTCTGTGGAACTGGTTAAAAATATCAGCCAAACCACACCGGTTTATCCGGGCGCAGATTCTTTGTATTACTCGCAACACCGCCTGCGCGAAAAAAATCTGTTTAGCGATTTAGGCATTCCTTGTGCGCCTTATGCCTTGGTTGAAAACTTGGCTCAGCTTGAACAAGCAGTCACTAAAATCGGTCTGCCGGCCGTGCTCAAAACCACCACCGAAGGTTATGACGGCAAAGGCCAGTTTGTGATTAAATCCGCCGACCAAATCCACCAGGCCTGGTTGTCGATTGGTCAACGTGAAGCGATCTTGGAAGGTTTTGTCACGTTTAAACGTGAACTGTCGATTATCGCGGTGCGTAATGCGAATAACGAACACGTGTATTACCCGTTGGTGGAGAACCAACATCACGAAGGCATTTTGCGTTTAACTCTCGCGCCGGCACAGCAGATTAACAGCGCGATTCAGCAACAAGCCGAACAATATATGCAAAAGCTGTTGGATAAAATGAACCACGTCGGCGTGTTGACCTTGGAACTGTTTGAAACCGAAGCAGGCCTGGTGGCAAATGAAATGGCGCCGCGCGTGCATAATTCAGGTCATTGGACAATGGAAGGCGCGCAAACCTCGCAGTTTGAAAACCATATTCGTGCGATTACCGGCTTGCCACTTGGCGCGACCGCACCACGCCAACCGTTTGCAGCGATGGTGAATATCATCGGCCAACACGGCGATATTCAAGCGGTGCTTAAAATGCCAAATGCATTTTTACACCTGTACGATAAAGCTGAAAGAGCCGGTCGCAAATTGGGACACATTAATGTGGTGGCTAATTCTGAAACCGAACTGCAAACCGCTTTACACCAGCTTAAAGCCTGGATGCCTTAAAGCAAACCTTTGAAAAAGGTTATAAAGATTGATACCTTGGCCGGATTCAGCGATGCTGATCTGCCCTTAGAAAAGGATCGTTTTGTTGTTTGGCTACTTTGGGGTCATCAAAGTAGCACGAACGCATTCGCACAAAACACTTAGAAACGCGCAGACTTAAGGCGTTCGTAACCTTAACAACAAGCAATCAAGTCTATTAAAGCTCTCACGCTTTCCACTTAATCGAACAACCCATACTTGGGATTTGTTCTAGCGGCCCTTGACCGGTTTGCGCCACTTGTTGCATCGCTTCAAACAAATCCCGCCGCACATCTTCTGCTGCCGTTTCTTTACGTGACGCATCTAAACGCCCGCGATATTGCAATTGTAAATCGGCGTTATAACCGAAAAAATCCGGCGTACAAACCGCACCATACGCCTTAGCCACCTGTTGCGTTTCGTCCAATACATACGGGAACGGAAACGCCCATTTTTCGGCAATCGCTTTCATATTGTCAAAACTATCTTCCGCATATTCGTTCAGGTCGTTCGACATAATCGCAATACTGTTAATGCCCAAGGTTTTTAACTCAGCGCAATCACGCACCAACCGCGCCTGAATCGCTTTCACATACGGGCAATGATTACAAATAAACATCACCAATAAACCCTTTTCACCACGCGCTTTATCCAGCGTCCATATTTGCCCGTCCACACCGGGCAAAGCAAAATCAATCGCCGGGGCATTAAAATCACAGACAGGGGTTGTAAGACTTACCATCCATTATTCCTCAGTAGATTTTTATGTTTTATTAATATTAGTTTCGCCGTGGACTTGCCACGGCTTGTCACTTTACTCGAATGACTTAAAGTTAAAATTAAGCCTTTTTATCCGCAATTGACTTTGGATTCGAAACCTTTAACGAAGGTCTTTTTAATGGCTGGCTCGCATCCGTATTAAAAAATGCCATGTCTTTTTCCAAGCTATCGGCTTGGACACGCATGCTGTCAGCCGCAGATGCCGTTTGTTCGACCAACGCAGCATTTTGTTGTGTTACTGCGTCAATTTGACTGATCGCTTGGTTGACCTGTTGAATGCCTTCCATTTGTTGATTCGATGCTTCAGCAATCTGAGTAATTTTTTGCACCACTTCATCAATGGAATGATTAATGCCTAACAGCACTTCGCCCGATTCAGATGCAAGTTTAGTGCCTTGGTCGATACGCGCCACACTTTCCGAAATCAACAAGGTGATTTCTTTGGCGGCCTCGGCTGATTTTTGAGCCAGTGAACGAACCTCTCCGGCCACTACTGCAAAACCACGACCATGATCCCCCGCTCGAGCCGCTTCCACGGCCGCGTTAAGTGCTAAAAGATTAGTCTGGAATGCAATCCCGTCAATCAAGGTGACAATTTCAGCAATTTTATGACTCGATTCTTGAATCGCATTCATGGCTTCAATCGTTTGCTTCATGACCAAGGAGCCATTATTTGATTGGCCTTGAACCATATGAGCCATATCAGACGCTTCTTGAGCAAGATGTGCATTGTTTTTGATGGTTGAACTCATTTCTTCCATGGTAGCCGACGTCTCCTCTACAGCGGCCGCTTGCTCTTGCACGCGCTGACTTAAATCCATCGCGCCTTGCGCAACTTCTCTGGAACCTTGAGACACAATCTGAGCTGTTTGGCTCGACTGGTTAATCATGACGGACAACTTACCGACCGTATTGTTAACTGTCTGTTTAAACCCATCCAGCTGCCCCTTGTAAACACCCGCAACTGTTTTCGTTAAATTACCCTGCTCAACTTCTTTTAACACTTCTATGGTTTCATTAACCGGTAACACAATACCATCTAATATTGTATTGATCCCTTCGATCATTTTTTTCCAGTCACCCTGGAGCTGTTCTGCACTGGCACGTTTATCGAGCTCACCGTCAGCCACCGTATTAATCAACATTTGAGTATCCGCACTAATGGCTTTTAGATTTTCGCGAACGGCTTCGATTGTGTCGTTGATAAAAACTTTTTTCCCCGGTAGTTTTTCGATATCGGCATCAAAATCACCCTGCCCAAACGCGTTAAATACCGCAAAGGCTTTTTTAGTCATATCAATCTGCCCCACGACCATCATATTGATACCTTTTGCGACTTTGCGGAAATCTCCCTGAAATTTACTTTCCTCTATCACAACATCAATATCACCGGCGTCATGTTTTCTATACATCTGATCCAAATCACGTAACAGTAATTGAATCGTATCTTGTAAGCGTTTCACTGCACCTAACAACAGTCCGGTTTCATCATTGGTTTCAATTTCGATCTTGGTCGATAAATTCCCTGCCGCAATGTCATTTGCGGTATTCATGGCTTTTTTAAGTTGGACGGATATGTTTTTAGGAATGACATAAGCAATCCATAATGCACCCAACAAAATCACACTTAACACGACAATCGTCATTTTTAAAAACTGTTCAAGCTGGCTGGCTAAGTGTTGTCGGATTTCTGCCGATTTATTCAAAGCCGCCTCGCCTGCTTTATCAAGATCCTTGCGCAGTGCCGAAAAACTCTTTTCAGCTTGTGCACGTAACACCATAATTTCATCTTTATCTGCTGCACCTATGGCAGAGACTAATTTATCTGACTGATTTTTCCAGGTATCAAAATGCGCCATAAAGTTCTCGGACTCTGCAAGAACATCAGGATAATCGCCCATAATTTCATGATACTTTTGGTAACGATCAGCGACTTGTTGTGCATTTTCAAGGCGTGAGGCCTCTTCCTTGGCCGAAGAACCATATTCTGCAAGTAAATTTAACTCGGCTACTTTTGCCTGATAAAGGTCACGATCCGCATTAAGCGTTAATGAAATAGCTTGAACAAACTTCTCAGCCTGAAGCTCTATTGAATCTTCCTGAATTTTTAACATCCAAGAGTACATCCCGAGCAAAACGATAATTGAAATCGCCAATATCAGGATTGGAAGTGAACTTTTAACCCTAATACTATTAAACACATTTATTTTATTTGTGAACATAACCACCACCCCGCTTATTTAAAAAAGTCTACCCGCCAACTAAATGCACATTCTATCCTTTTTTATATAATGCTAACCATGTTAAACAGATCAAAAACAATGATGGGCTGATAAAAAAACATGCCGTAAATTAATAAAAATGCCCAGCTTACCCAATCACCAGGCCTGGTTTGACTCTGCGCAAATTTCTGCCATAATATCGCCTTTGCGCCGATTTGATTTCAGCTTGCGGGCGCGTTAATAAGTACGGCTAAAGCGAGGAGTATTCCCGCCTCTTTCCGTACCTCACTTCTGATGTTTAATTGCGAGGTTGCATTATGACTACCACTGTTTTTACTTCTGAATCGGTTTCCGAAGGTCATCCCGACAAGGTTTCGGACCAGATTTCCGATGCCATCGTCGATCTGTTCCTTTCGAAGGACCCTGAAGCGCGGGTGGCCTGCGAAACCCTGACCACGACGCAGAAGGTGGTCCTGGCTGGCGAAATCCGCTGCAAGGGAGTTTACGAAAGCGGCGAATGGGCACCCGGCGCACTCGATGAAATCGAGGCGACCGTGCGCGGCGTGGTCAAGGACATCGGCTACGAGCAGGACGGCTTTCACTGGCAGACGCTGGACTTTTCGAACAACCTGCATGGCCAGTCGGCCCACATTGCCCAGGGCGTCGATGCGGCAGGCAACAAGGATGAAGGCGCGGGCGACCAGGGCATCATGTTCGGTTTCGCCTGTGACGAAACGCCCGACCTGATGCCCGCAACGCTCGATTACAGCCACAAGATCCTCGAACG
>DIJW01000120.1:6083-6345 GCA_002421475.1 Thiomicrospira sp. UBA5634
CCGGACGCGAAGAGCCAGGTCACCTTGCGGTTCGAAAACGGAAAGCCCGTTGCGGCAACCGCGATCGTCGTTTCGACCCAGCACGCCAAGGGATACGATCAGGGCGAAAAGGAGGCCGAACTGAAGGCCTATGTCCGCAGCGTGATTGCCGATGTCCTGCCCGCAGGCCTGCTTTCGGATGCCACCGAATACCACATCAACCCCACCGGCTCTTTCGAAATCGGCGGCCCGGATGGCGATGCGGGCCTGACCGGGCGCAAGA
>DIJW01000178.1 GCA_002421475.1 Thiomicrospira sp. UBA5634
GTTGAGATCGAGAGCCTCTTTCATTTCGTGCAACTGTTTTGCTTGGAGTCGTTTTAGGTCCACTAAATAACCAGCTCCATAACTTACTTAGTAACCCGGGCTTTTCACTTGCAACAGTTGCGGGAGGAGGTGCTGGCGGTTGAATATTTTTTACGGCTGGTTCTTCTTTGTGATGTTTGTGAGGCTCAGTTGTAACTAGTTCAGGCGTAATGATTGATTTTGCTTCATAACTAGTAGTATGTACAACTTCATCACCTGTGCGAGTCCGTTCAATAAAATACTGAGGCGTTTCGAGATGTTCATTTGGTACGATTAAAATATGTAAGTTGTAACGATCTTCGGTTTTGATGATTTGATTACGTTTTTCATTGAGCAAGAATGTTGCGACGTCTACAGGCAGTTGGACTGTAACGCGACGAGTTCCATCTTTCATAGCTTCTTCTTCAAGCAAGCGTAAAATCGATAATGCTAATGATTCTACTCCACGAATAACGCCAACCCCTTTACATCTTGGGCATACAATTTGACTGGACTCTTCAATAGACGGGCGTAAACGCTGGCGTGACATTTCTAATAGCCCAAAGCGCGAAATTTTGCCAATCTGTACTCGAGCGCGATCGTTTTTAACAGCGTCACGCATTTGGTTTTCGACCTCACGTTGGTGGCGTGATGAGTGCATATCTATAAAGTCGATAACGATTAAACCACCAAGATCCCGTAAACGTAATTGTCTTGCAATTTCACATGCGGCTTCCATGTTCGTGTGGAATGCGGTTTCTTCAATATCTCCGCCTTTAGTTGAGCGGCTGGAGTTAATGTCAATTGATGTTAATGCTTCAGTCATATCAATGACAATTACGCCGCCAGATGGAAGCACTACCTCACGTTGATAAGCTGATTCAATTTGCGATTCAATTTGAAAACGAGTGAAGAGTGGAATTTTATCTTGATAAGGTTTAACTTTATAAACCTGTTGCGGCATAACTTGTTGGATAAAATCACGAGCGCGATGAAAAGTATCCATGTCGTCGATTAGAATTTCACCAATGTCTTGCCGTAAGTAGTCACGAATTGCTAAGGTTACGATATCTGATTCTTGATGAATTAAGAATGGGCCAGATTTATCATTTGCTGCTTGCTTAATTGCTTCCCATAACTGAATAAGGTAGTTAATTCCCCACTGTAGCTCGTCTGGGCTTTTACCAACACCAGCAGTACGGACGATAAGTCCCATTCCATCAGGGATGTCGATATCTTTAAGTGTGTCTCTTAAATCGGCACGTTCATCCCCCTCAATACGACGGGAAATGCCGCCGGATTTTGGGTTATTTGGCATCATGACAACATAAGGACCTGCTAAAGTGATTTGTGTCGTGAGTGCCGCACCTTTATTTCCTCGTTCCTCTTTTTGAACTTGAATAATTAGTTCTTGGCCTTCTTTAAGCACTTGTTGAATGGTTAAATTATTGTCAGGCGTGCTTCCAGGGAAGTATTCTTCAGCAACTTCTTTGAAGGGGAGGAATCCATGGCGTTCTGCACCATAGTCGACAAAAGCAGCTTCTAAGCTCGGTTCAATGCGAGTGATCACGCCTTTGTATATGTTGGCTTTTTTCTTTTTGTGATGAGGGGTTTCAATATCTAGGTCGTACAGTGTTTGACCATCAACGAGGGCAACCCGAAGTTCTTCCGGTTGTGTTGCGTTTATTAGCATTCTTTTCATGCTGTTCTCTTTACATAGTTAGGGCTCAGGTTGCCTCTAAAAAGAGAAATAGGAATGGGTACTAAAGAAAAAATATGCAGATAGCTTAAAACGGCTAGACGTCTTGAAAAATAATCCGATGAAGTGCTTGAATTGTTATAGAACGGTAGCGTTTTTTTTGATGTTTTAGCTACTGTTTCTTCAAGATTTATCGGTTGTTACTTATCCTTTTTTT
Source organism: Thiomicrospira sp. UBA5634 (assembly GCA_002421475.1). Classification (GTDB taxonomy): domain Bacteria; phylum Pseudomonadota; class Gammaproteobacteria; order Thiomicrospirales; family Thiomicrospiraceae; genus Thiomicrospira. The sequence continues at coordinate 1,935 of DIJW01000178.1, forward strand.
CGAGCTCAAAGTTTGGTGCTGCATTAAGCTCTTAGTCTAAACAAGTTGTTCACTTGCTGGCATGTTTTTCTTATGTCACAGCGTCATTGAAGCGTCTTATAGCCTAATCGTAATGTGGCGGCGCTTAAATTTCAGCTTCGTTCAGCGCAAAGTTTCTGCTTTGGCTGAAGATTTAGTACTCAATGTTATCTTTTTAGAAGTTTAACCGCTTCGCCGGATTGATAAAAACTGGTTTAAATCATCGCGTTTGTGTTTCGCGGAATTTCTATTGCCCAATAAAAACTAGGCACGCGCAATATAACACCGCTTTTAGTTAGGCGCAATGCTTATTGTGGTGGTTGTACTAGAGTTTTAATTTGCAAGACTAGAATTTAGGAAAATATGATCTGTTTCAGTTAAAATGGTCGGCTATTTGAAATTTGTTGCAGGCTCTTGTTATGTCGCAGGTAAGTTGGATTGAAGTAACCGAAGAGGAGTCAGGGCAGCGCTTGGATAACTTTTTGTTAAAGCATTTGCGTAAAGTGCCTAAGACCTTGATTTATCGAGTTATTCGAAAGGGTGAGGTGCGTGTCAATAAGGGGCGAGCTCAACCTAGCCAGCGGGTGTTGACCGGTGATGTTGTGCGTGTACCACCGATTATGGTTCCTGAGGTGGGGGATACCGTAAAACCGCCGCGTGCTCAGATGGACAAGATAGCTGAACTTGTTTTATATGAGGATGCGGATTTAATTATTATCAATAAGCCATCAGGCATTGCCGTTCATGGTGGCAGTGGTGTTAGTTGGGGTTTGATTGAGTTGATTCGGGAGTTGCGACCAGATGCACGCCGAGTGGAGTTAGTGCATCGTTTGGATCGTGATACCTCTGGGGCAATAATTTTAGCGAAAAAAACTTCAGTTTTGAGGGCGTTGCATGAACAAGTTCGTGATAACAAAGTTGAGAAACACTATCTAACTTTGTTGTCGGGTCAGTGGCCAAAGGGTAAGGAAAAAGTCGATTTTCCGTTGTTAAAGAATACCCTGCAGTCCGGTGAGCGTATGGTGCAGGTTTCAGACGAAGGTAAGCCCTGTCTTAGTTACTTTATGCTACAAAAACAATTCAAAAATGCAGCGCTAATGAAGGTTCGGTTAATCACCGGACGTACACATCAGATTCGGGTGCATGCTCAGGCCATGGGTTGTCCGGTCATCGGCGATGAGAAGTATGGTGATGAGGCTGCAAATAAATATTTCAAGCAGTTAGGTATGCGCCGTTTAGCGTTGCATGCGCAGTTTTTACAATTTATTCACCCAGTAACAGAGCAGGTTGTTCAGGTAGAAGCGCCATTATTTAATGATTTTGAGCAGATAATTAAATTGCTAAATGAACAAGGTTTGGGCAGTTGATGCGTTACGATCTGGTTATCTTTGATTGGGATGGGACTTTGATGAATTCAGAGGCACGAATTGTGTCCTCAATTCAATATGCAGCCGATGTGTGTGGTTTACCGGTGTTACCTTATGACGATTCTAAACAAATTATTGGCTTAAGTTTAGATAAAGCTATCACAGCACTCTATCCAACTATTGAACCAGGCCTGGTGGCTGTTGTGTCAAAGGTTTATACGCAGCATTTTTTGGAGGAAAGCAAGGTGCCCATGCAACCTTATGTTGGAGCATTAGGAATGTTGCAGGAGTTGTTTGTAAGCGGTGTCAAGCTAGCTGTTGCTACCGGGAAAAGCCGTCGTGGGCTGGATGCAGTATTGGCGCAAACCGGTTATGCGTCTTATTTTCATATCACGCGTACACCGGTTGAGTCTGCATCAAAGCCCGATCCGTTAATGTTGCATCAAATATTAGATAAATTGGCGGTTGATTTGTCACGCGCAGTGATGGTGGGTGATACTACGTTTGATATGCAGATGGCGAAGAGTATTGGGATGGATCGTGTCGCGTTAAGTCATGGAGTGCATGATTTAACTCAATTGATGCCATTTGATCCAGTCGCAACGTTTAACGATTTAACTAGCTTGCATAAGTGGTTGTTAAGTTAAAAAGTAATTTGGTTGATTGGTTTGAGTGGTAGTTTTAGGCCGATTTCATCTAGCAGTTCGACCAGCTTAATAAGTGGTAACCCAATTAGTGCGTTTGGGTCCTGGGTCTCGATTTTGCTGAATAGTACAATCCCAAGCCCTTCAGATTTAAAGCTGCCGGCGCAGTCATAAGGTTGTTCTGTTAGTAGGTAGTTTTCAAGTTGTTGTTCGCTAAGGTTGCGAAAATGTACTTTGGTTGTGTCGAGTGCTGTTAAATATTGTTGGTTGGTTGGGTTGTAGACAGCTAGTCCCGTGTGAAAATCAATGGTTTTTCCTTGTAGTGACTTGAGTTGGCTGAGTGCGTTATTGAAGTTGCCGGCTTTGCCAATTGCTTTGTTGTCAAGGCTTGCGCTTTGATCGGAGGCAATAATGATCGCATTAGGATGTTGTTTGACGATTGCTTCAGCTTTCGAGTGTGACAAGCGCATTACCATGTCGACGATGTTTTCATCACGCAGAGGGGTTTCGTCAATGTCGGGTGAAATGCAGCTAAAGCTAAGTCCAAGTTTAGCTAATAACTGCAGACGGTAGGTTGAGCTTGAAGCTAAGATGATTTGGGTTGTGTTTGTTGGCATGACTCACTCTTAAGATGAATGTGTTTATTGTGTTGTTAAAATCGTTGTTGAAGTCTATGAAATTTTTGACAGAAACTATTTCAAGGAGTATTATTCCCCGCCATGTTTGACAAACTTCCAGATTGGATCGATCCTGTTCATTGCGCTGAACATAATATGCGCTTTCAAGCGCGTGTCAACCAGTGCGACATGCCTCGTTTGACTGAGCAAGTCTATGAGACAAAAAACGATGTATTGGTTACAGTCGCATTTAAGCGTCATCCGAAGTTAAAAGCGCCATGGATTGATATTAAGGTAAAAACCGAGTTGGTTTTAGAGTGTCAACGAACATTGGAACCTTATATTTATCCGGTTGAAAGCCATATGCAGGGTGTGTTTTTATCCTCTATGGCCATGGCTGAAGATGTGGATGAGGATTTAGAAGTTTTTGAACTGCCTGAGGGTAAAATTTCGTTACTTGAATATATTGAAGACGAACTTTTACTGGCGATTCCAATGGTTCCAAGGCAGGAGTCAGCTTCAATTGAATGGCAAGATGAACCTTTTGAAGAAGGTGCGATTGTTGTCAAGAAAGAGAATCCATTTGCTAAGTTAAAGCAAATGAAAGAATAAGATAGCTTGATCAGGCAAGTGAGTCTGGTTGAGTGATTTTTTTATGTGTGCGAGTTTATTAGGAGAACTTAAATGGCTGTTCAACAAAACAAAAAGACCCCATCAAAACGTGGTATGCGTCGTTCGCATGATGCATTAACTGCAGCAGCATTAACTGTTGATGCAACAACGGGTGAAGTTCACCGTCGTCACCATGTGACCGCAGATGGTTACTATAAAGGCAAAAAAGTAGTTCAAGATAAAGGTTGATCTATCTTGACTATTACACTTTCTGTAGATGCAATGGGCGGTGACCACGGTGTAAAGGTCACTGTCCCAGCGGTAATAGAAGCGCTAAAAAGTTTTAATGACCTTCATGTAATTTTGGTGGGTAACGAGTCGCAAATTCGCGAACAACTTGAACTCGCCAATTTCAAATCTTCTGCTTTAACAATTGAGCACGCTGAGCAAGTTGTTACGATGGATGACTTGCCTTCGTTTGCTTTACGCAATAAAAAGCAATCTTCAATGCGAATCGCATTAAACTTGGTCAAAGAAAATAAAGCTCAGGCTTGTGTCAGTGCTGGCAATACAGGTGCGTTGATGGCAACGGCTAAATTTGTACTTAAAACATTGCCGGGTATTGATCGTCCTGCAATTTGTACTTCTATGCCAACCATTAATGGTCATGTTCATATGCTTGATCTGGGTGCGAATGTGGGTGCAGATGGCGAAAGCTTGGCGCAATTTGCCATTATGGGTTCGGTTTTAGTACGTGCAATTGATAACAACCCTAATCCTACAGTCGGCTTATTAAATATTGGCCAAGAAGAGATGAAAGGGCATGATCGGATTAAGCTTGCGCAAGAGATTTTGCGCCAAAGTTCAATCAATTATGCTGGTTTTGTTGAAGGTGATGACATCTTTAAAGGCACGGTAGATGTGGTAGCTTGTGATGGTTTTGACGGTAATATCGCACTTAAATCAAGTGAGGGAGTAGCGAAGATGATTTCGTTCTACCTTAAACAAGCATTTAAGCGAAATATTCTGACTAAAATTGTCGGCTTGCTGAGTATGCCCGTGTTAAAAAGCTTTAAAGAGAAGGTTGATCCGCGTCGTTACAATGGTGCCTCTTTTTTAGGGTTACAGAAAATTGTTATCAAAAGTCATGGCGGTGCTGATTCTTTTGCATATTTTCATGCAATTAAACAAGCGCGTTTAGAAGTAATCAATGATGTTCCGGCCCGGATTCAAGCTGAGGTTGCGACACTGTTGGCGCCGAAAGCAGCAACTTCTGTGAACACAAGTGAAATTTAATGACGTCAAAAATTTACAGTAAGATAATTGGAACCGGTCGTTATTTACCAGAAAAAATCCTCACTAATGCGGATTTGGAGAAAATGGTAGAAACGAGCGATGAGTGGATTCGCGAACGAACGGGTATTGAGCAACGACATATTGCCGCTGAAGGTCAGACGACTTGTGATTTGGCCGAGCAAGCTTCTTTGAAAGCAATTGAGATGGCGGGGATTGCACCTCAATCAATTGATTTAATCGTGGTTGCAACGACAACTCCAGATAAAATTTTTCCTAGCACCGCTTGTTTGCTTCAGCAGCGTTTAGATATTCACGGCTGTCCGGCATTTGATATTCAGGCGGTTTGCACCGGTTTTGTATATGCAATAAGTGTGGCGGATCAGTTTATTA
>DIJW01000150.1 GCA_002421475.1 Thiomicrospira sp. UBA5634
CCCACTCAATGGTTGCTGGCGGCTTACTTGAAATGTCATAGGTCACGCGCGAAATACGTGGAATTTCGTTAATAATACGATTAGATACTTTTTCCAAAAAGTCATACGGCAAATGCGCCCAGCGTGCGGTCATAAAATCGATTGTTTCTACTGCACGTAAGCTCACCACATAATCATAACGACGTGCATCACCAACCACACCAACAGACTTGACCGGTAGAAACACGGTAAACGCCTGTGATGTTTTATTGTATAAGTCGGCTTTGCGTAGCTCTTCAATAAAGATATGGTCTGCCAAACGTAAAATATCTGCATATTCTTTTTTCACTTCACCCAGAATACGCACACCCAAACCAGGACCCGGGAATGGATGGCGATACACCATGTCTGCCGGCAACCCTAGCTCAACGCCAAGTTTGCGCACTTCATCTTTAAATAATTCACGCAATGGCTCAAGCAGTTTAAGCTCCATATCTTCAGGCAAACCGCCGACATTATGATGCGACTTAATCACTTTTGCTTTGCCTGTTTTTGAACCTGCAGACTCGATTACATCCGGATAAATTGTTCCTTGTGCCAACCACTTCACATTTGTTAATTTAGAAGACTCTTCATCGAACACTTCGATGAAAGTATGACCAATAATTTTACGCTTTTTCTCAGGATCAGCCTCACCAGCCAACTTATCCATAAAACGTTTTTCCGCATTAACACGAATGACTTTGACACCCATGTTTTGCGCGAACATTGCCATAACTTGATCACCTTCTTGATGGCGCAACAAACCATGATCAACAAATACGCAAGTTAGCTGTGCACCGATCGCTTTATGCAACAAGGCCGCCACCACTGAGGAATCAACACCACCGGATAAACCAAGCAACACTTCATCTGTGCCAACCATTTCACGCACGCGCTTTATGCTGTCTTCCACAATATTGGCGGTTGTCCATAGTTTTTCACAACCACAAATTTGGCTGACAAAACGCTCCAATATGCGCAAACCCTGTTTAGTGTGGGTTACTTCCGGGTGAAATTGAATGCCATAGAAATGTTTTGCTTCATCCGCCATCCCGGCAACCGGACAGCTGTCGGTACTCGCCATCAACTTAAACCCTTGCGGCATACGCTCAACACGATCACCGTGCGACATCCACACATCCAGCAATCCATGACCCTGCGCATTAACATGATCTTCTATATCACGAAATAACTCGGTATGACCGTGAGCACGAACTTGAGCGTAACCATATTCATGCTCATCGGCATGGATCACTTCGCCGCCAAGTTGCTGCGCCATAGTCTGCATGCCATAACAAATACCCAACAAAGGCACACCCAGTTCAAACACCAGGCCTGGTGCTTTGGGTGCATCATCGCCAATCACCGTTTCCGGACCGCCCGATAAGATAATACCGCGCGCACCAAAATCTTGGATAACTTGCGGATCAACGTCCCACGGCTCAATCTCGCAATAGACACCGATTTCACGAACACGTCGCGCGATAAGCTGCGTGTATTGCGAACCAAAGTCGAGAATTAAAATACGGTGATCGTGAATAGAATGTTGTGTCATAGCGAATCCAAAATAAAAGATAAAAAGCAGAGCTAAGCTCTGCTTAAACAAGATTGATGGCGAATTTTAAACTAAATTCTATAGTTAGGCGCTTCTTTTGTAATCATCACATCATGCACATGGCTTTCAACCATGCCCGCATTCGTCACACGCACAAACGATGGCTTAGTGTTCATCTGCGGAATGTCTTTACAGCCGGTGTAACCCATGCTTGAGCGCACACCACCCGACAACTGATGAATAATCGGCGCTAATGCACCTTTATACGGCACACGGCCTTCAATACCTTCCGGCACTAACTTGTCTTCCGCATTTGAAGATTGGAAGTAACGATCGCTTGAACCCTGCTTCTGTGACATTGCCCCTAATGAACCCATACCGCGGTAAGACTTATAAGCACGACCTTGATAGTACTCCACTTCGCCTGGAGACTCCTCCGTGCCGGCAAACATACTACCCAACATAATCGCTGACGCACCAGCCACTAAAGCTTTAGCCACATCACCGGAAAAACGAATACCACCATCCGCAATCAATGGCACACCGGTTCCTTGCAATGCTTTAGCCACATTCGAGATCGCTGAAATCTGTGGTACACCCACACCGGCAACAATACGCGTTGTACAAATTGAACCAGGGCCGATACCAACTTTAACCGCATCCGCACCCGCTTTAACTAAATCTAAAGCGGCCTCTGCGGTGGCAATGTTACCTCCGATGACATCAACATCCGGGTACATTTGTTTAACCCAGCTAACGCGATCCAATACGCCTTGTGAATGTCCGTGCGCGGTATCAACCACAATCACATCAACACCGGCTTTAATCAAGGCCGCCACGCGAGCTTCTGTATCAGCGCCCGTTCCCACTGCCGCACCGACACGCAACCGTCCATTACTATCTTTACTAGCCATTGGGTGTTCGCTCGACTTGAGAATATCCGTTACCGTAATCATTCCCTTCAAATCGAAATTATCATTCACCACTAAAACCCGCTCAATACGGTGTTCATGCAATAAATCCAATACCATATTGCGAGTAAACTTTTCAGGCACCGTAACCAATTTTTCTTTTGGCGTCATGACCGCACTAATTGGTTTAGTTAAATCAGTAACAAAACGTAAATCACGCCCAGTTACCAAACCAACCAACTTATTACCATCCATTACAGGCACGCTAGAAATATTATTGTCGTCAGTGATTTTTAAAACATCCGCCACACTAGCCTGAACCTGAACTGTAATAGGATCTAAAATCACACCATGTTCATATTTTTTTACTTTATTCACTTCGGCCGCTTGCTGATCAATCGTCATATTTTTGTGAATAATGCCAATACCGCCTTCTTGCGCCAACGCAATCGCCAAACGAGACTCCGTTACCGTATCCATTGCCGCCGAAACAAAAGGAATGTTTAAGCTGATATTACGAGTCAGCTTAGTCTTCAACGACACATCTTTAGGCAGCACTGTAGAGTGCGCTGGAACCAATAACACATCATCAAACGTCAACGCTTCTTGTAAAATTCTCACTTTTCACTACCTCTCATAATTCTTATAGGCGGATTAGATTTTTTATTGCCGACGACACAAATTCATCTATTAAAAAATTTATGCTTTCATTTCAACAACCTAACTCAAACAACCCCTAGGTTAACCGGCAAAATGCCCTAAATTCTAAAAAATTTACCCTATTATAAAGTTTGACAGGAGCGGGGTAAACTTAATAACGTATACGCAGATACGAAAAACAGAAAAAAACTCTGTTCGTACTTTAGCTTTTTTTGTTCATCCTATACAATTAAAAACCGTGATTAACACAAAAAAATAAAAGCTCATCAAACTTGGAGGAATACATGAATAAATTATTAGTTGGTGCAACTGTTTTAGCAACACTAGCATTAGGTGCATGTACACACAATGGCACGAAAGACAACTATGGCTCTCTAGTAGCAGAAGCTAAAGCCAAACAAGAACAATCTAAAAAGAATGGTAACGTTTGGCAACAGCGCAACATGAAACAACCTTATGTTGACCACTACTTAGCTGAAGCTGAAAAAGCACGCTTAGAATCAGTACGTTTAGCGGCTGAAGCCGTTAAATCAGCCAATGCTCAGATTGCTCAATCTGAGGAAGGCAAAAAACTAACTCCAGGTTGGTACAAATAAGTTTACGGACTTATCGTATAAAAAAGCCGGCATTTGCCGGCTTTTTTATTTCCCATTCAAATATTGCTCATCACTAAACGTACTCACCCACTCCGGTTTCATTAACACCAACCCAGCAAGCAAAAAACCATTCAGAAATGCTTCCGGAGCGGCAATCAACGGAATATACGGCAAAAAGTTATAACTTAATGCCGTCATATCGTAAACCCCATCCAACCACAATACGGCCGCCACCGCAAACATCGCCACGACAGTACTTATTCCCGCAGCTAAAAATCCATTTAAAAAAACATACACAAAAAAGTTACGATGCAAATAACGATAAGCCAACTCATAAATCCACCAAGTCAACATAATCGGAATCCATCCCATCAACAGTGCATTTAACGCAAAACTTATCCAACCTGCATCACCGTTTAAACTCACCCCCAACAACCCTAATGTCATCGCCATTAAAGCAAATTGAGGACCAAACATGAGAGTAACAACGGTCATCAATAAAAAATGAAAACTAAAGCCTCCACCAATGCCGGCACTAAAACTCCATACCAAAATAATGACTAAAGCCATACCAAACAAAACATGCTGGGCGGCACGATCCCCTTTCACTTTATACCAAGGAGCCGTTTTCCACGCCCACAGCATGCTAGCTAAAAACAATATCCAAGCAGTCACCAACCAACCTAAACTCAACAGATCATCCGGCAAATTCATCATCCTGTCCTTTTTCTGTATTGATCAGCTTATAATACCCCTTTTGATGCAAATTCAACCAGCCATGTTAAAAGCCAAAATTTTGTTTGCCCTGTTTTACGATACATTATTACTTTTTGCCATTTGGTTTGTTGCAACACTGCCGTTTGTGATTTGGCAAGGTGAAAACTTTCATCAACAGCCAATGACATTACTCGCGTATCAACTGTACCTAATTGGCATAAGTTATATTTACTTGCGTTACTTTTGGTTACAAACCGGGCAAACTCCAGGGTTACGAAGTTGGAATCTGCGACTCGTTAGAACAGACGGCTACTTACTGACTTCACGCGATAGTCTTGTACGATTCATTTTCAGTCTGCTTTCGATTGCGACATTAGGACTAGGCTGGTTATGGCTGTTTTTTAACCGCAATAATCAAACTTTGCATGATCAATTTAGTGACACTCAAATCGTATTCACCCAACCCAATTCAGATTAACTTGTTATGCCCAAAAAGGATTGTATGTCTACCGTCATTATTCACACCCCAGTGCTTAACTTTGAGCAAAGCACCCAACTTGAACGCCAATTTGGTAATAAACCGCTAAAAAAAGCACAACATTACCGTATTGAAACAAACAAAACAGTTGATCGCGAGCAATTGGGTGGGCTTTCAGCGCAACTCGGTTTTGATATCAACCTCCTGCCTGACGAGTTCGACAGTCAACAAGTCAAGTTGGTGATCAGCGACATGGATTCAACTTTAATTGCGATTGAGTGCATTGACGAAATCGCCGACATGATGAACATCAAACCGCAGGTTTCAGAAATCACCGAAGCTGCCATGCGTGGTGAACTGAATTTTGAACAATCACTCACACAACGCGTTCAATTACTTGCCGGTCTTGATGTCAATGCTTTACAACGCGTTTACGACGAACGGTTAACACTCAATCCCGGCGCAGAAAAATGGCTGGCAGGACTTAAAAAAGCTAACATCCCGTTTGCATTAGTCTCCGGTGGTTTTAACTTCTTCACTGAACGTTTAAAACAACGCCTTGAGCTAGACTTTACTCGTGCCAATGCGCTGCAAATTGATAACCACAAACTAACCGGCAAAGTTGAAGGTGGCATTATTGGCGCCCAAGCTAAAGCAGATTTTTTACTTGAATTATGCGAACAACTGCAAATAAAACCAAATCAAGTCATTGCGGTGGGGGATGGTGCAAACGATTTATTGATGATGCAACAAGCAGGGTTAAGTGTTGCTTATCATGCAAAACCCAAAGTTCAAGATCAAGCCACCACAGCACTTAACTTCCGCGGATTAGATGCTATTTTGGACTTTATTAATTAATGAATCGAACCACCAGGCCTGGTGGTGATAACGCGGGCAATAAAAAAGCGAGCTAAGCCCGCTTTTTTATTCAAACATTTAAAGCTTAAAACAAGCTACGTTCAAACTCTTGATATGCATCACTGACAAAACGCCCTAAAGTATGCTCATAACCCGGCCACTTGCTGGCGACCTTCTGCATAAACGGTTCAGCTTCAATTTTTGGTTTAATTTCAAAATCCGACAAACCGGCATCGTAGTACTCCCCTACTTTTCCGTACAGAATTTCAAAAAACTCTTTTTGATCATTTACTAAAGCCATACCATCATGATCACCATGTCCGGTAATAAAGGCTTTAATATGCGTCATTTGCTGGAATTTTTCCATCGCATCAATTGAGCCTTGGAAACTGCCATCCGCCATATTGGCAACGCGACGCATCGCCATATCACCTAAATACATCACTTTTTCTTCAACCACTTCCACCGCTAAATCAGAGTCAGTGTGGACTTTACCCATATAGTGGATTTTAAAGGTTGTATTGCCCATTTTAATGGTCTCACCACCTACCAACTCCTTAGTTGGCGCAGTCACGACCGTGCCGGCAGTCGCATTATTGGTGTTACGACTCATAAAGCCTGTCCAGAACTCACCGGCACCGTTTTTAACTTGTTCCATAATTTTAGGATGAGCGTAAATTTCTACATTCGGATAAGCTTCAACAAACGCATGGTTACCTAACCAATGATCACCATGGAAATGGGTATTAATCACTTTTACAACCGGTTTATCAGTCACGGTTTTAATCTGACGAATTAACATCTCACCGATTTGTACCGAACCACCGGTATCAATCACTAATACACCTTCAGAAGTCACCACAAAACCCGGGTTACTGAAAAACCCAAAGTTTTCAGGAGACGGCTCTGGATCCTTCGCTAAAAAATAGTAACAACGATCCGTCACTTTGGTGATCGGAATATTAGGTACAGCCGGACCCTTTACTTCCCAATCATCGGCAGCATACAACGGCTTCATTACTGAAAAACCAACCATACCCGCAGTTAACCCTAAAGCTGACTTCAACAAATCACGACGCTTCATCTTGCACTATCCTTTTATTCTTAATTAAGCGAGTAAACNNAAACTCACAAAGGCACAATCTTACTCGCCACACACTAAAACTTCAACTTTCGACATCATTACTAAGAACCATTATCATTAACATTTGACAAAAATTGTCATGCACAGCATAATGCCTTTCCAATACTAAATCCGACTTAAATCGTCATACTATCGCCAGCATTTGGCGTTGCAACCCTCTGCACTTATTGATAATTTACGCATACCCCAGCAACATCAAGCTGAATTTTAGGAGAAATTGAACCCATGCAACAATACCAACTTTATCTTGATGTTACCGTCTTTGGCTTACTTGGTTTAATGGGATTTATTGCATTATGGATCACTTTAGAACGGCTATTTTTCTATCGCCGTGTCGAAACACAGATTTATCCGCATATTGAGTTGCTTAATATTGATCTCACCAAACATCTGACGACGTTATCCACCATTGGCGCAAATGCACCTTACGTTGGATTACTTGGAACCGTAGTGGGAATTTTGATTACTTTTTATGAAATCGGCCAAAATGATAATCTGGAAACCGCCACCATTATGACCGGTTTGGCACTGGCACTTAAAGCAACCGCTGCTGGAATCGCCGTCGCTATTCCAAGTATTATGGCCTATAACGGGCTACTAAGAAGAGTGGACGTACTACAGTCCAAATACCGTGCTCACCAGGATATGAACCCATGAAACGCGTTGACTCAATGAACGTCATTCCATTGATTGACGTAATGCTGGTGTTATTAGCTATCGTTTTACTGACGGCATCATTTATTGTGCACGACAAACTCGATATTGAGTTGCCTAAAACTGAACATACGCAAAGCATGCAACAAGACAATAAAAAACATCAGTTTTTAGCACTCGATCATGAAGGAAAAATTTACTGGGACAGCCAACTCATTGAAAAAGAGCAATTTAAGAACAAACTCGCTGAACTGAATAAAGAAACCAGCTTACAACTCAAGGTTGATCAGGCCGTTGAATTCGGTCATTTTGTCGAGATGATTGATCAACTGAAACACCACCAACTCGATAACCTAACCATTTTGACAGAACGCCATTAAGCATGAAGGTTTCTGATGCTCATAAAGCACTTATTATCAGTGTAGTCATCTACACAAGCTTATTTGCGGCTGTCGCTAACTGGCTATGGAATCAAAAC
>DIJW01000159.1 GCA_002421475.1 Thiomicrospira sp. UBA5634
GAAAAAGCTGGTGTACGTGTTGTGCCTCCGGCCATGGCTCGTCGTGGTTCTTATATCGCGCCAAGCACCGTGTTAATGCCTTCTTATGTCAATATCGGCGCGTATGTTGATAGCGGCACAATGGTTGATACTTGGGTAACCGTTGGTTCATGTGCGCAAATCGGTAAAAACGTGCATTTATCAGGTGGTGTAGGCATCGGCGGTGTTTTAGAGCCATTACAAGCGGCACCAACCATTATTGAAGACAATTGCTTTATCGGTGCACGTTCAGAAGTGGTTGAAGGTGTAATCGTAGAAGAAGGTTCTGTTATTTCTATGGGTGTTTACATCGGTCAATCAACCCGCATCTATGATCGCGAAACCGGAGAAATCCATTATGGTCGCGTTCCGGCAGGTTCAGTTGTGGTGTCAGGCAACCTACCATCAAAAGATGGTCCTTACAGCCTATATTGTGCGGTCATTGTCAAAAAGGTCGATGCGAAAACTCGCAGCAAAGTAGGCATTAATGAACTACTGCGTGATATTTAATCACCATCGGCAAACTAATAAAGGCGCGTTAAGCGCCTTTTGTTTATAGTTAAATTGTATACAAGAGCATTGTTATGATTCTGTTTGGCATTCCCAACTGTGACACAGTAAAAAAAGCTCGTGTTTTTCTTGATCAATCAAATATTTCTTATCAATTTCACGACTTTCGCAAAGACGGCTTAACCGTTGAAATGATCCAGGCCTGGTTGTCGCAGGTTGATTACTCAACCTTAATCAATAAACGCAGTACTACATGGAAACAACTAAATGACCATGAACGCCAAGCCATTGAACAGCAGGATTTAACACTGCTTTGCCAACACCCTACCCTGATTAAACGGCCAATATTGCAATATAACAAACAGGTATTGATTGGATTTAATCAAACCGAATATCAACACCTCATTCAATCCAACCTAAGCTGAGTGAAACCTTATGAGTGCCACCATTGAACTTGCACAACGCCTATTAAAAATTGACTCCGTGACACCGGATGACAAAGGTTGCCAAACACTGATTGCGGATTTCTTGGCGCCACTGGGTTTTAATATTGAACCCATGCCGTTTGCCGATGTCAGCAATCTATGGGCTCGCAAAGGCACAACTAAACCGCTACTGGTATTTGCCGGCCACACAGACGTTGTGCCTACCGGCCCGGCCGAAAAGTGGCGTTTTCCGCCATTTAGTGCACAAATAGAAGGTGACATGCTGTATGCACGCGGTGCGGCCGACATGAAAAGCAGCATTGCCTGTTTTATGATCGCCACCGAACGCTTTGTTAAGGACTACCCTAACCATTGCGGTTCTATTGGTTATCTCATTACCAGTGACGAAGAAGGTCCGGCGGTAAACGGTACCGTTAAAGTGGTTGAAACGCTCGAAGCACGTCATGAAAAAATAGATTTTTGCCTAGTCGGTGAACCTTCAAGTGATGCCAAACTGGGTGATTCGATTAAAAATGGCCGACGCGGCTCATTAAATGGTGAACTCATTATTAAAGGTGTTCAAGGCCATATTGCTTACCCACAACTGGCAGACAACCCAATTCATAAAGCCCTGCCGGCATTAAAAGCACTTACTGATATTGAATGGGATCAAGGCAATGATTACTTTCCGCCTACCTCATTACAAATTTCCAACATTCAATCCGGCACTGGCGCGACTAACGTGATCCCGGGAGAATGTAAGGTAATGTTTAACTTCCGCTTTTCAACCGAACACACAGCAGAAAGCCTTAAACAAGGTGTTGTGAATTGTTTGGCCGCATTTGATTTAGAGTACGAGATAAACTGGAACTTATCCGGCTTGCCTTTTGTTACCGGCGCGGAAGGTGAACTCATTCAAGCCACCGGTGACGCTGTAGAAAAAATACGAGGTTACCGTCCAACCTTATCCACCGGCGGAGGAACATCCGATGGCCGCTTTATTGCGCCTACGGGCGCTCAAGTAATCGAGTTTGGCCCCCTTAATGACACAATTCACAAGGTAAATGAATGTGTCAGCGTCAGCGACCTTAACGATCTAACCGAAATGTATTACCATGTGATGGTTAACTTACTTACCAAAGGCTAAAGTATGGAACTCCCGATCTGGCTTGAATACACATTAATCGGGGTGCAAGTTTTTGCGCTTGGGTTATTTTTGTGGCTTATCTGGCCACTTGTTAAAGGTGAACAATGGAAAGAGAAGTTTATTCACAACAAACAAGCTTTTTCTATTTTGATCGTTTTTATCTTAATTTTTGTGTTCACTTACGGCATGGTTGCGTTATTTAATTGGCTCATGCCGACTGAAATGCTGAATTAAGACAAAACAGGCCTGTCATAAATGTGTTATTTGTACTAAAGGAAAAGAAAAAACATGAGTCAAAACGATCTACAAATTATTGCTCAATCTGTGCTTGGTGCCGATTTAACAGAACAAGAGTGCCAAGCACTGGCTCAGATTACCACTCAGCGTAATTTAATCAAAGACGAAGTACTTTTTAGTGAGGGCAGCCTGGATGACCAACTTTATGTTTTGGTATCTGGAAAAATCGACGTGATTAAAAGTGCCGGCACAAAAGAAGAAACGATTATGGCAACCCTTAAGCCTGGAGCTTTGGCCGGTGAACTGAGTTTTATTGATGGTGAAGCTCACTCAATGACATTAAAAAGCCGTAATGACAGCCACGTGATTGTTTTACATCGTAGCGATTTTGAAAAACTGATTGATACCCAACCCTTAGCGGTTTATCACGTTATGCGTGCTATTTTACGTGCATCACACAAACTTCAACGTGAGTTAAACGCCCGATTCATGGAAATGAACCGTTTCGTCACCAATCAATATATGTAACAACGGCCTAGACCACAAGCCACCAGGCCTGGTGGCTCGTCAATCCCCCGATCTTACGCCTTTTAATATCCACCTTGTCGCTTTACATTAACTACATAAAGCACATAAATCATTAACGCAATCAGCGACAATAACCATACATTGTCAGGTGCTAAGTTAGAAGCAAACACAATAATAATCGCAACCGGTGTGATATAACGCAACGTGATCATAAACAAGTTTAAACTCAACCCTTTTAACGGAATTTGACTGGCGCGAATATCCGCTCGAATTGTCCAAGCCATAAACACGCCCATTAACAATCCGCCTAATGGCAATAAAATGCTACTGGTTAAAAAATCTAAACTATCAAAAAAGTGACGTTCCCCTAGCAAATGAACATTTTGCCAAAGGTTAAATGATAATACCGTCCCTAACCCGACCAGCCAAGCAATCCCTCCTAAAAACCAAGCGCCTTTAAGCCGACCAAAACCCCAGTTTTGCTCTAACCAACTTAATGCCGGCTCCATCATCGAAATGGTCGAACTTAACGCCGCCATCACCACTAATAAGAAAAACAAACTACCGAACAACCAACCGCCGCCCATTTGACCAAACGCAATCGGCAAGGTTTGGAACAATAAACCCGGCCCCATGCCCGGTTCTAACTGATTGGCAAACACAATTGAAAAAATGACCAGACCTGCCAGCAGTGCGATCAGGGTATCCATAAACACAATCCATAAACTGGCTCTAACCAGTGATATTTTTCGATTAACATAAGCACCGTAAGCCATCATGGTGCCAAAACCGATACTGAGGGTAAAAAACGCATGCCCCATCGCAATCAGCACCGCTTGCCAACTTAACTTGGAAAAGTCCGGCATAAATAAGAAATAAAAACTATCCATAAAAAAGCCAGTACTACTGGCATAACCCAATAACACTAATAAAATCAATAACAAACCCGGCATCATCAAATTTATCGACTTTTCCAAGCCACCACGAATACCGCGCGCAACCACAATAATGGTAAATAAAATGACCAGACTATGCCAAAACAGTAGGGTCCAAGGATCTGCAATGGTGCTAGCAAATAAAGCTTGGGCACTGTGACTTTCGATACCGATAAACACGCCACGCACACTATTATAAAAATAGGCGACCGCCAGGCCTGCAATCACACTATAAAAAGTCAGAATCAACATCCCGGATAAAACACCGTTAAAACCCATACCGTCCAAAGTCGACTCGCTTTACTTTCTTGCGCCAAATTCGCCATCGCCTGCACCGGATTAGCCTGCCCGGCTCGCCCTAACGCAAGCTCTGATAACAAAATTGGCAAGCCTATCACCAAAATACAAGCCAAATAAACTAAAACAAACGCCCCACCGCCGTTTTCGCCAACAATATAAGGAAACTTCCAGATATTACCCAAACCGACTGCTGAACCGACGGCCGCCAAAATAAACGCGGTTTGGGAAGACCAAGATTGTTTGGAAAGTTTTAATAGACTCATGTATTTTCCTTTATAATTGGCCTTCTGCTCACAAGGCTCGCCAAAAAATTATAGCAAATATAGCAAAAACTATGCACATTCAAGCCAACTACCCGATTACACACTTAAATACTTTTAACCTTGTCACTAAAACGCGTTATTACGTCGAAGTAACACGACAAAGTGACATACCTGTATTACGCTCCGATTTAAAACTTGCCTCATTACCTTGGGTAATTATGGGCGATGGCAGCAATATCCTTTTTACGCATGATATTGAAGGGGTTTTAATCCGTTGCAGTTACGACAAAATTAAAGTGGTAAAAGAAGACCAAGATGGCATTTGGCTATCAGTAGGCGCCGGTGCAAATTGGCACGACTTAGTGGCTTATACGGTAAAAAACAACTGGTGGGGCTTAGAAAATCTTGCTTACATTCCTGGAACGGTTGGTGCCGCACCCGTGCAAAACATCGGTGCCTATGGAGCAGAAGCGCGCGACACCATCACCCGTGTGCAGGCGCTAAACCTTTATGACGGCCATCGCATCGAATTTCGCAATACCGAATGTAACTTTGGTTATCGCACCAGTATTTTTAAACAAGAACATAAAAATCGCCTGCTTGTCCACCGTGTCACCTTTCGGTTACGCAAGTTACATTCAGGCCAAGCCAACCTGGTATATGAACCGTTAAAAAACTATTTACAGGATAAGGACAAGTCTTCACTCACTCCGCAAGACGTATTTGATGCGGTCATCGCACTGCGCAAAGCACGCTTACCTGATCCAAAGTTTTTAGGCAACGCCGGCAGCTTTTTTCAAAACCCGATCGTGTCGGCAGAATACTTTGAACAAATGACTAAAGAACATGGCGAAATCCCTAACCATAAAATGCTAGGGGGCGATTATAAAATTCCTGCGGCATGGTTAATTGAAAAATCAGGCGCAAAAGGTTTACGTCATGGGCGTGCTGCCGTATCCGAAAAACATGCATTAGTTTTGGTCAACCTTGGCGGCGCCAAAGGTGAAGAAATCGTTGAACTGTCGCGCCTTGTGCAAGAAGAAGTCATGCACAAATTTGGCATTCACCTCGAGCCTGAAGTCAATATTCTTTGATCGTTTAAGCCCCAGGAATTAAATTGTTATAAAAGAGTTTGCTGCAAAGTTTGTTCGGTTAATTGAGCAACTTGTTTGCTGGCTGTTTGCCATAAAGGCTCATAATGCAAATGGTCATAATCCAATTGCGAGCGACCATGCAATCGAATTAAACGTGCATGAGAAATGGGACAGGCATGCCAGCGACACTCAGACAGTACGGCGTCAATCGAATCCAACACATTACAAACCAACACCAAGTCGCAACCGGCATGTAAAGCCAACATTACCCGCTCTGGCACTGATCCGTACACCGCTGCAGCATGCATACCTAAATCATCGCTTATCAACGCACCTTCAAAATGACATTGTTCACGTACAATCTGTTGCAACCATTTTGTTGAAAACCCGACCGGCAGATCATCTACTGCAGGATAACGTACATGCGCTGGCATTAACGCCTCTAAACCATGTGCAATAGATTTAATAAAAGGCTGTAAATCATGTTGTTCAATTTGTGGCCATGATCGTTCATCAATCGCAATCGCTTCATGGGTATCGGCTTGAATAAAACCATGACCCGGAAAATGTTTAGCAACTGAAGCCATCCCAGCTTCACGCATCCCGAGGCTTAACTGTAACCCCAAACGGCCGGTGATGATTGGATCAGCATCAAATGCCCGATCACCAATCACTTTGCTTTCGCCGTAGTCCAAATCTAATACTGGCGCAAAACTAAAATCAACACCACAGGCCAATAATTCAGTAGCCAACAACCAACCCACTTGATGCGCTTGCTTTAACGCCATATCTGCATCTTGATGATAAAGCTGACCTAACGTACGCATCGGCGGCAGACGGGTAAAACCATCACGAAAACGTTGCACTCTCCCACCTTCATGATCAACACCAATCAATAGACGCGGATGACGTAATGCATGAATTTCAGCACAAAGAATCCGCAGTTGTTCTGGAGACTCAAAATTACGACTGAATAAAATAACGCCCGCAACCAGCGGATGAAGTAACCAATCACGTTCATGTGGTAATAGCGTTTTACCACTAATACCGATCATGACATTACCTAATGTCATCGCTTTGCCCAGCACTTTATGCATATTTATGTCTCTGAATCACTGGCACCAGGCCTGGTGCGCATTGTTTATAAATCATTTATGTCGAGGGTTTTGTTGCCTAACATCCAAACTATCGCGGAATCGATCACCCAAAATATTGATCGCCAACACAACCAACATAAGCGCCAGGCCTGGTACGATTACTAAATGAGGGGCCACTAATAAATAACGCGTTCCTTCACGAATCATATTACCCCACGATGCTTCAGGTGGCTGAACTCCTAATCCCAAAAACGAAAGACCCGCTTCAGCAATGACTGCACCGGCAAAACCGAACGTTGCTTCCACCCCTAATGGTGCCAAAATAAGGGGGAATACATGACGCCATAAAATAATAGGTTGATTAACACCTAAAGCCCGTGCCGCCTGTATGTGTTCACGGTGACGTAAACTCAAGGTTTGCGCTCGAGCTAAACGTGCATAACCTACCCAACCAACAACCACTAAGGCAATAATAACGTTTTCAATACCCGGCCCAAGCACTGCCGCTAAACCAATTGCTAATAATAATCCAGGGAAAGCGAGGAAGATATCAATAACCTTAGTGATACTTTTATCCACCCAACCGCCGACAAAACCACTATAAATGCCGATTGTTGTGCCAATTAATGCCGAAAAAACCACTACACCCAGTGCAACAAACAAGGAAGTTTTCGCCCCTAACAATAAACGTTCAAATAATGGACGACCTAATTCGTCATAACCCAACCAACTCGCCATATCTGCCGTTGCAATCAGCTTATTTAGGTCAATTCGATTGGCCGACTCACCGACAAAAAATGCGCCCAACGCCATCAAAACCCAAGCTGACACAATCACTAAGCTAAATAATCTCATCCATTTAGCCTCATTGTGCCAACCTAATTCGTGGGTCTAACCCTGCATAAACCAACTCGGTTAAGGCATTCACGGTAATATAAGCGACGCTAATAATTAAAATACAACCTTGTACGACCGGATAGTCTCGGCGTTGAATCGAATCGACCAATAACTGCCCTAGCCCAGGCCAATCAAAGACCACTTCGGTAATCACCGCACCGCCCAATAAAGTTCCTAACTGCAAACCTAAAATGGTAACCACCGGCAATAAGGCATTTCGTAATGCATGTACGCCGTAAACACGCGCTTTTGACAAACCCTTAGCACGTGCGGTACGAATATAATCTTCATGGAAGATTTCTAACAAAGATGCACGTAACATTCGCGCCAAAATCGCCGCCAGCGCAGTGCCTAAAGTGAGTGAAGGCAACACCCACGCCCAAGGCTGATCTGCGCCACTTACCGGCAACCAAGCCAGTGCTATAGAAAACAGTAAAATTAACATCGGACCTAACCAGAAGTTCGGAATAGAGACACCGACTAAAGCAATAGTCATCGCTGCGTAATCCGGCCATTGACCGGCTCGCAAAGCTGCCCACATCCCTAAAGGAAACGCGATGAGAATGGCAATTAACATCGCCATTACCGCTAAATAAGCCGTCATCGGTAAACGTTCAACCAATAAATCGGAAACTGGTTGTTGGAAAAAAAGTGATTGGCCAAAATTGAATTGCACCAGGCCTGCAAAATATAAAACATATTGTTGCCATAACGGCTTGTCGAGCCCTAGCTGCTGACGTAACGCTTGTTCATCAGCCGGGCTAGCCCAGTCACCGAGCATCACCGCGACCGGATCTCCGGGCACTAAATGGATTAATAAAAACACCAGGCTGCTCACCACCCAAGTGACCAGAACTAATGACAAAATCAACCGCAACAGATAACTGATCATAAATGGATATCGACAACCGTACCTGCATCTACCGCGTCAAACAAAGCCATAATATCCTTATTTTTCATTCGGATACAACCCTGTGAGCGTGGCTCACCCATCGGCTCAGTATCTGGAGTTCCGTGAATATAGATGAAACGCTGCATGCTATCAACTGCACCAAGTCGGTTAACGCCTCTTTCACAACC
>DIJW01000007.1 GCA_002421475.1 Thiomicrospira sp. UBA5634
GGTGCGTCCTGTCGTAGCGATGCAGCAAGCGATGCAAGAAGTGGTGCGTACGGGTCAATTTGATAAACAAGTGCGGGTTCTAAATCGTGACGAAATTGGTTTATCGGTTGAAGCGTTAAACAACTTAATGAAATCCATGTCGAATGCGATTGGTGAGTCAAACACTACTATTAATGCCTTGGCACAAGGTGATTTCTCCAAACGTATTACCGGCCAGTATGCCGGCGATTTAAATAAACTGAAAGAAGGCATTAACCATAGTGCCGATAACGTGACGGATGTCATGAATCAGTTAGGTCGCGTAATGGAGTCGTTACGTAATGGTCAATTTGATATTCAGTTGCAAACGCAAGCGCAAGGTCAATATCGTCAAATGATTGATACCGCGATGGGCGCAATGGCGGATATGAATCGTGTGATTCGTGACATCAATGCGATTATGGCGAAAGTAGCGCAAGGGCAATTTAATGACCGCGTTAAAGTGCAAGCAAACGGTGAAATGGATCACTTAAAGTCAGCGATTAACGATACGGTTGAAGTGCTGGAAAGTGTGATTGGTGACATTACTCAAGTAATGGATGCACAAACGCAAGGCGATTTAACCCAATCTGTTACCACCGCTTGCGCCGGTCAGTTATTGCAGTTAAAAGATGCGATTAACTCAAATGCCGATAATTTGGGGCGCATTATTTCCGGTGCGGTGAATAACGCTAATGTGGTTCATGGCGCGGCAGATGAAGTTTCGCGTGGTTCGCAAGATCTCAGTCAGCGTGTGCAAGAACAAGCGGCGGCATTGGAAGAAACCTCCGCTACGATGGATGAAATGAACTCGGCGGTACAAAACAACACTCAAAACGCGGTAGAAGCCGCGCGTGTTGCGCGTGATGTACAGTCTAAAGCCAACGAAGGGACCGGCGTGATGCAGCAAACGATTGCTGCGATGAACGCGATTCAAGAGTCGAGCCATAAGATTTCAGACATCGTTTCGTTAATTGACGGTATTGCGTTCCAAACTAACTTGCTCGCTTTGAACGCCGCTGTAGAAGCAGCGCGTGCAGGTGATCACGGTCGTGGTTTTGCGGTCGTGGCAGGCGAAGTACGTGCATTGGCACAAAAATCAGCTGAAGCCGCGAAAGATATTAAAACCTTGATTGACGAAAGCGTAAATCGTATTGATCAAGGCACTAAATTAGCTTCTGAATCCGGTGAAGTGTTGCAAGGTATTACTAAAGCCGTTGAGCATGTCACCCAAATGGTAGATCACATTGCGCAGGCTTCACGTGAACAAGCGGAAGGTGTAAATCAAGTACATCGAGCGATTAGTGACATTGATCAGGTGACACAGCAAAACGCGGCATTGGTTGAAGAAACTTCAGCCGCAGCGGAAAGTTTGAGTGAACAAGCCACCGAACTCACGCAAAACATGGCGTTCTTTAAAACAGGTCAAACAACTTCAAGTATGGCGGTCAGAAAAGCGTCAGCACCTAAAGCTTTGCCACCGGTAAAGTCAGCGGCGGAAAAGCAAAAATCGACAGCCAAACCAACGACGACTAAACCTGTTGTTGGTGATACTGAAGAATGGAGCGATTTCTAATGGAGGGCGTGGCGCAGACTGCTGCCACGCAGGCTCATCAGCCTGTGATGGCAAGTAAAAAGGTAGATCAGTTTTTAACCTTCGTATTGGGTTCGGAAACTTATGGTATTGATATTTTGCGCGTACAAGAAATTCGCGGTTGGGAAAAAACCACCAACTTACCGGGTGTGCCGGATTATGTCAAAGGCGTAATCAACATTCGCGGTGCGGTGGTGCCGATTGTTGATTTACGCGAACGTTTTCATATTGGCAATGCCACTTATGACGAAAGCACCGTTGTGATCATTACCAAAATGGAAGCGGGTAATACAGAAGAAAATCTGCAAAAAACCGTTGGTTTGGTTGTCGATGGTGTGAGTGATGTCGAAGATGTTGATGTGGCTTCATTACAAGCTGCCCCTTCATTTCAGTCAGGTGATCGCGTTAGTGATGAGTTTATTCAGGGTTTAGCCAGCCAAGCTGAAAAGATGGTGATTGTGTTAAACGTTGATAACCTGTTGCATCAAGGTGTGTTTCAAAAACTGAAACAGCCTGCATAAGCGGTGTTGATACCAGGCCTGGTGGTTGAAGCTGAGCACCAGGCCTGGTATTTTTTTATTCTTAAATTTACCTAATAATGGTTTGATTAAGGCTTAATTCATTTAGTCTTAATTCCGTAATCAGTTTTTTTGATTCAGGTATAAAAATTATACGATTATTGGCTTGACCATTACGTTTATATCCACTAAAGTAGCGGACTTTTAATCTTTAGGTAAGTAATTTGTGGTGAGTTTTTTTTAATATATATTTCTCTTAGCCTTTTAGCTCTGCCTCGTTTTAATCAAATTTTTTAGCTTGAACCCTTCATAAAGTTTCATCACCAAGGATAGCTCGTTAATGCGCACCAATTTACCGATCACACAAGTTGAACAATCAATACCTGAAAACGCCATTTTAAGTAGCACGACGGATTTAAAAGGTACGATTTTGTCCGCATCTGAGGACTTTGTTAAGGTGAGTGGTTTTTGTCGTGAGGAGTTAATTGGGCAACCGCATAATCTTTTACGTCACCCGGATGTGCCGGCAGCCGTGTTTGCAGATATGTGGGCAACATTAAAAAAAGGTAAAAGTTGGACGGCGATTGTTAAAAATCGTGCAAAAAATGGTGATCATTACTGGGTGCGGGCGAATGCATCGCCGGTAGAGGAAGATGGTCGTATCAGCGGTTATGTGTCGGTACGCACACCGGCGACAAGAGATGAAGTGCAAGCCGCTGAAGTTTTATATAAACATGTTGCGCAAGGAAAAACCTGTTTACAAGGCGGCGTGCCGCGTGCGGCGTCGGCATTAAAATGGGATATTTTCCGCCTCAAAGGCAGTTTAAATACCGCATTGTTGGTTTATGCCACCATTATTATGTTGATTGGCGCGCTGTTATTAGCCGGCGGCTTTTATTGGACACAAATTAAACCGATTGAACAACATGAATTGGAGCGTGAGCAGCTAAATTGACAGTCATATTAAAGGTAAGGCGGTAACGGTAACCGATTTAGCGGCAGCCTTCGCCGGATTTGAGGAGCTGTCGGCAGCATTAGGCGAGCAGGTTGAACGTCAAGTGGCGGTAGAAAAACTCAGCGGTCTGCGTGAGCATTTCGCCCGTATCAGTGATCATAAGAACCTTCGGGCGCAAGCATTTACCCTAGATAAAAAGTCTTTTATTAAGTCATGGCAGCCGGAAAACTTTGGTGAAGCATTGTCCCTCCCTTTGTTAGATCAAGTTATGAGCCAGCGTAAAATTAGCGGTGGCATGTCACTAGATATGAATGGTTTAGGTATAGGAGTAACGGGTTATGCGCCGGTTTATCTGCAAGATCAACTGGCTGGGGCGATCTCCGTTACCGGTGGTTTGACATCGGTTCGCTTAGAGCTTAAAGCTTTAGGCTGGGATTGGGTGATGCTAGTTGATGAAAACGTCTTTCAAGGAAAAATGCCAGCTAGCCTGCAACAGAATAAAGTGTTTTCAGCCGGTTTTATACTGGCGCACAATAATTGGTTTGATGAAAAAAACGTCAGTTTTTTACAGCAAACCTTAGGCAAAATTCAAGCGCCTGAGAGCGCGCGTGCGCAATTGGTGGATGACTTGGTTATTATTCAATTGCCGGCTTATAACGCGGAAGGAAAACTGATCGGGCAACATATTTTAATCCGTTCAGCCGCTGATATTCTGCAACAAATAGCCGATGCGACCCAGCAGGTAGTTTGGATGATTGTTGCGGTCATTGGATTAGTTGCGCTGATTGTGTTTATTTTGATGTTTATTGTTAAACAACGTGCGATTAAACCTTTGGTGCAAATATCGCGCTCAATGCAACATATGAAACGCTGCGGGCGTTTTAACGAGCGTGTTACGCTGTTAGATCGTGGTGATGAAATCAGTGATATTGCCAATGTTTACAATGACTTTGTCGGCAGTGTTCAACAAGCCTTAACCAATATTAACGATGTAATGTCGTCGGTTTCTCAAGGCAAACTGGATGTTGAAATCACAGCACCGTTCCAAGGTGACTTGGCGGTAATGAAGTCGTCTATTAATAACACTGTCAGCTCTGTGCGAGCCATTATGCGTGAGTTAGCCAAAGTAATGAACGGCATGAAAAATGGTGATTTTTCAACTGAAGTTCATGCTGAAGTGGATGGTGAGTTCTTGCAAATGGTTGAGGATATGAAACAAACCATGCAAACCATTAATACGACTATCAATGGCATTGTCGCGGTGATGGATAAAATGAAAGCGGGTAAATTCCAACATCGGGTTGATGTCGAAGCGCAGGGCGATTTATTACGTCTAAAAGATGGCGTTAATGATTCGATGAATGCGTTAGAAAATGCCATGAAAGATATTACCCGAATTGTGGTTGCGCAATCGAACGGTGATTTAACCCATAAAATTACCGAAACTTATCATGGTGAATTGCGCATTTTGAAAGAAGCGGTGAATACAACGGCAGATAAGTTAATAGAGGTGGTTTCGCAAGCAGTCATGGCCGCATCTATTGTCAGAACCGCCGCGGAAGAGGTATCACAAGGTTCGACCAGTTTAAGTCAGCGCGTACAAGAACAGGCTGCCGCGCTAGAACAAACGTCAGCAACGATGGATCAGATGAATGCGGCGGTACAAAACACCACTGAAAATGCACAACAAACGGCCAAAGTCGCGCAAGACGTGCAGCTTAAAGTAAATGATGGCGCGAAAGTAATGCAACAAACCATTGTGGCAATGAGTGCGATTCAGCAGTCGAGCCATAAAATTGCCGACATTGTGTCGTTAATCGACGGCATTGCATTCCAAACCAACTTGCTTGCTTTGAACGCAGCGGTAGAAGCGGCACGAGCAGGTGATCACGGTCGTGGGTTTGCGGTGGTGGCAGGCGAAGTACGTGCATTGGCACAAAAATCAGCCGAAGCGGCCAAAGATATCAAAACCCTGATTGACGAAAGCGTTACCCGTATTGATGAAGGTACGCGTTTGGCGACTCAATCTGGTGACGTGTTGGCTGAAATTAACCAATCAATTGATGGCGTCGCCGAAATGGTTAATCAGATTGCGAAAGCTTCGGCGGAACAATCTGAAGGTATTGGTCAAGTGCATAACGCGATTGCACAAATTGATGGTGTCACGCAGCAAAATGCCGCGTTGGTCGAAGAAACCTCGGCTGCATCAGAGAGTTTAAGTGAACAGGCAACAGATTTAAGTCACAATATGGCGTTTTTTAAAACCGGTCAGGATGGACAAGTGACGCGAAACTTAGCCGCAAATAATATTTCGATAACGCAAAACAAACCGACTGAACGTTTAATAAATAAAACACGCCAACAAAATGACGTTGAGTGGAATGAGTTTTAAGTTGAAATAACACAGCATTATTGGCTGCTGTTTAAACAAACAGTTACTTAATTAATATAACTGTTTGATCTATCAGTATTTGTGATGGGGATTATGTTTGCGTTTTTCAGGACACGCACATAAGATAAATCGGGGCTTTTAAGAATCTTAGGTATTCGTATCAAATATGACTAATCCGCGTTATCAACTTGAACAAATACTGGAATATTTTCCTGATGGCGTGTTTACGCTTGATCCTCAATTATTGATTTCTTACGTCAATCCCGCTTTTTGCCAAATGTTAGGTTTTAGCTCTGAAGAGTTAATCGGCAAATCTATTTCTGAATATCTGGGTGATTTAACTATCCTTGATTCTTGTCATGCAGAAGTGACCGCGCACGGTTTTTGCCGTGATCAAGAGACGATTTTTAAACGCAAAGACGGTTCGATTATTCATATTTCAAAAAATGTACAAATGTTGCAAGACGAGCAGGGTTATGCCGGCTTGATAGTCAGCATTCGCGATTTAACACAAGTTCATGAACTCAATAAAAAGTTAGCAGAGTCGGCCAAACTTTTAGCTCGCTATAATGACAATTTATCGGCGTTAGTTTTGCGGCGTACGCAAAGTTTAAATGAACAAATGGCATTTCTAGGCGATTATAAAAAGGCGATTGATGCCAGCAGTATGGTCAGTAAGTGCGACTTAAACCACACGATTATTGAGGTGAACCAGGCACTGTGTCAGCGTTCCGGTTATGACGCCGCTGAAATTATTGGTAAAAAATGTTCTTTATTGTGGGCTGATGATTCGGTGGGACTGTTGCCTGAAATTACTTCACGTATTCATCGAGGTTTGTCATGGAAAGGGATTATTAAACTCATCAGTAAATCGGGTAAACCGTTTTATTTAGAGTCGACGATTGTACCGATTAGTGATGAAACCGGTCGGTTACGTGAGTTTGTCAAAATAAGTAACGATGTGACGCCGTTAATTGAAACCACCGAAGCCTTAACCGAACGCTTACTTTATGACACCTTAACCCGATTGCCGAATCGAGTTAAGTTGCTTTCCGATACAGAAAAAGCCGATGGTAAAACGCGTATAGTGCTGTTTAATATTGATAGTTTTAACGAGCTCAACACGTTTTACGGTCATTTTCTTGCCGATCGTTTATTAAAAACGATTGCCCATCATTTACAGCAACTTATTGCTGATATTCCTTTTGCCAGCGTTTATAAACTGCCGGTAGATGAGTTTGCCGTGGTGATTGCCGACAATTGGTCTGATGAACGATTGGAATCCTTCGTTCAATCAACCTTAGATAAGGTTTCGGCACATAATTTTATTATTGATCATCAGCAAATCAACGTTACGCTGACAGCCGGAATTGCATCATCTGACCGGGTTGGGGAAAACCCTCGTGATGTATTGGTTGCAACCGATATGGCGTTAAAAATGGCAAAAAAACAACACAAATCGTTTGTTTTTTATGACCCGAAATTAAAAATTAAACAAGGTTATGAAAAAAATTTACAGTGGGTGAAACGGTTACGTACTGCGCTGGAAGAAGACCGCTTGGTGCCTTTTTTTCAGCCGATTGTAAACGCACATACGCTAGAAATTGATCGTTATGAATGTTTAGTGCGAATTGTTGAACCGGATGGTGAAGTGATTAATCCATTCTTCTTTTTGGATGTGGCAAAAAAACTTAAACTTTATCACCAACTCACTATGACAATGATTGAAAAATCATTTAAGAAATTTGCCGATTCACCTTATAGTTTTGCGATTAATTTGTCGATTGAAGATATTGTTGATGCCAAAGTGAGCGCATGGATTCTGCAAAAAGTGCGTGATTGTGCATTTGCTGATCGCGTTATTTTTGAAATCGTTGAGTCAGAAGGTATCCAAAACTACGATGAAGTGAACCGTTTTATTAAAGAAGTAAAACGGTTTGGCGTTAAAATCGCGATTGACGATTTTGGCGCAGGGTATTCCAACTTTGTTTACATTATGCGCTTAGATATTGATTTTATTAAGATTGACGGCTCAATTATTCGAGATATTCATCAGAGCCGATCTTCGCAAGTGATTACCGAAACGATTATAGATTTTGCCCGCAAACTGAATATTCAAACCGTTGCGGAGTTTGTAGCGGATGAAAATGTATATAACTACCTTAAAGCCTTGCCGTTAGACAGTTTGCAGGGTTATCTGTTTGGTGAGCCTAAGGCGGATTTGGTTTAGTCGCTTTGTTATAAGTTTGT
>DIJW01000132.1 GCA_002421475.1 Thiomicrospira sp. UBA5634
TGCAGATGACGGCCAAACATGGCTTACCGTTAGGCGTGACGGCATCTCCGTTTATGGTGATAGGTTACGGTAAATTGGGCGGTATTGAATTAGGTTACGGCTCGGACTTGGATATCGTGTTTATTTACGACCAAGTGCAGCCGGATGACATGACCCAGCCGAGCCACGAAAAACAGCGCGCAGTTGATCATGCCACCTTCTTTACCCGCATGGGGCAAAAAATGATTTCGGTGCTGACTACGCTTATGCCGGCCGGTACCTTGTATGAAATTGATACCCGTTTGCGTCCAAATGGTGCCAGCGGATTGATGGTGTCCTCTTGGACAAGTTTTGAGCAATATCAACGCGAAAAAGCTTGGAACTGGGAGCATCAGGCATTTATTAGAACGCGTGCCATTGTCGGTCAACCACAGGTTAAGCAACATTTTGAAGATTTCCGTCGCGCATTTTTAGCCGAAACGCGCGATGGTAATAAAGTAAAAACGGATGTGGTCGAAATGCGCCAAAAAATGCGTCAAGCGTTGGATAAGTCGAATGCAAATGAATTTGACCTAAAACACGGCGTGGGCGGCATTGTCGATATCGAATTTATGGTGCAGTATTTAGTGTTGGCTTTTGCGCATCAACAACCAGGCCTGGCGGTTTGGTCGGACAATATGCGGATTTTAGATGCGCTTAAAGATAGTGGTTTATTGGCAGGTGAAGCGATTACCCAGTTGCAAGACCATTATCGCGCTTATCGCACCGCCTATCATCGGTTAGCGTTACAAAAACAAAAAACCAGTGTGGATGCAAAACAGTTTGTCACTGAACGTGCTGATGTAGCGCGAATTTGGCAGAATTTGATGGGCGATTAGAAATAATAATAAACGTTCAGGTTGCTAGTGTGGCGCGGGGATTCGTTGAGAATTTGCCGCGCTTCATGGTTTAGATTAACCGCCCACTTCTGATTAAACTGATAGGTTGCAAAAACATTCGCCTGTTTTTCTGTTGCTAGCGTTTGATCAAACCAAGTGGATGTCAGTTGGATGCCCAACTTCAGTTGCTGGTAATGACTCATAACGCCAGCCTCAACTGCTGCGCTGTAATGCCATTCATCTCGATAAAAAGCGGCCGGTGCAAGTAATACAAAACCATAGTGTTTTTCCGAACCTAACGTGAGGCCTGCGCCAGTTTTAATAAAGCTGTAAAGTGCATCATCTTGTAAACGTTTCGCACCAAGCTGAACTTGCCACGATATCGGTTTGTGCAAGCTATCTTGGATGGCATAAGAGCGAATATCCACCAGCATTAAACTATCAATTTCCGTTTTATCTTCATTGCTGGCTAATTGCACGTCAAAAAAACTGATATAAGCACCGGCCAAGTAGCCATAGTCGTGGTCATCAATCGCATGATAAGCGGGTTTAAATCCAATTAGCATTTGATCGTTTTTATTGGTTGTATTGTTATGTCGCCAACCTAAATTTAGTCGGCTGGATAAATGTCCGTTTTTGGGTGATGCCGGCGGCGGAATATCAACATACAGCGGGTTACCTAATTGGCTTCGCGCACGTAAAAGACTAAGCAGGGTTTTGCTATATTCTGCTTGTTCAATTTTGCCCTGACTGCGTTGGTGTTTGAGTTGAGTGGCACTGATTTCTAATGCACTGGTTTGTTCAATAAGAGGGGTGTCCTGCAAACTGGCGAGGTCATAACGGCCATTTTTTATAAACGCCCAAGCATTATCGTGCTGCAGATTTTCAGCCAACTTGAGCATGCGTTTACGATTAGACGGACGATAAACTTCGTCGGCAATAAAACCCGCCTGTTCGATTGCTCTGACGGTATCAATCGGAATGGCATTGAGGTTAAATTGCGAGGTTAAATCGGTTCCGGGGCGAGCAATCTGTAATAACCAAAGCAAGTTATAAGAACAGTTTTCATCGAAGAAAAAATAATCGGCGTAAAAATGGCGAATTTCAAAAATATGCCGATTTAAACGTGCCAATTCATCGGCCGTTAAATTAAGACGATATTCCCAGATGTCGCGTTGTTCAAGATCACTGTATTCTTGCACTTTTTTGGCATAGGGTAAAATCGAATAACGACCTTCATATCCGCCAAAAATCCCTCTGTAGGCGTAGATCAAGCCATTTGTTTCTTGGGTTTGGGCGGCGTAATTGACCGCATAAGCGGTTAAAGGCGTTTGCTGACGTGAATCTATACGCAAAAAAGTATGGCCAAACGCCGAAGCGGGCGAGTTGATATGCGCGGAGGCTAAAATAAGGGTAATGGAATCGGCATCTAAATGGGTGATTTCCTGTTGTAACGCTTGACAGCTCGGGAGCCTAATTTGTTGTTCAATTTCGGGTAGTTGGCTGACAAGCCAGCTTGAGCGCGAATGATATTTGCAATAAACGCTTTGTTCGTCATCCGTTTGGTCATTAAGTAATGCGGTTAGTGATGCATGCAATTCAGCTTGGGAGTTCGTTTTTCCATTTTTGGCAAAGAAAAATGCCGGATCATCTATTTCACTGCGGCCATTTTTGAAATGTAAAAGGTTTAACCATTCGTTGCTGGTCGCTAATTGGCGTTGGTCTGCAATTTGAATGAGGTCGGAAGGATTAGCAAAAACTGAGGCGGAGTAGCATGTCAGGCAAAAGACTAAAAATGGTGAAAGCCAAGTTTTAAACGTTTTGCCTGACAATTTAATTAACTAATAACAGTAAGAATGTTATCAATTACGTTTGCTGAGCTAACATTCTCAGCAGTGAAGATTTGATCAAAGTTAGCTTGCAACTTAGCTGCAAAAGCCGCTTTATCTTCAACTTCCATCATAACGGCAAGTGTTTCAATCACTTCACCTTGACCGTTAGCGATATCAGTAGCCAAGCTATCCATATTGCTTGCTACAAAAGTGTTAACGTGCTCGTTTGATACAAACTTAGCCGGTTTATCACAACCTAAAGTACCTGAAGTAATACCAAAAGTTTGGTTACCAGAAATACCGTTGGTTGTAGCAGCTAATACTTGCATTACTACAGAGCTTTGATCTTGGATAACCATGCTACCCAAACCGCAACCTGTATTTGAGTTTTGCGCTAATACGCCAGTTGAAGCAAGCGTTAATGCAGAAGCTAACATTAGTTTTTTCATAATATATCCTCACTGAGACATTAATGTGTATTCAATTGAATACGTTTTAAAGTCTAACCAAGTTAAATTTAATCGGCAATAAAATTACGTAAATATTAATAAAAATGTCACAGCTAGGCCGATTTTGTGAACTAAAAAGTCAAATAGTGCAATAAAGTTAAGCGACTTGGCGTTTATGTGGCAATGCAAGCAGTTTGAAACCGCTGACTTTGTGCTCTAACCCCAGCACCTCTTCAATAATATTGGTAGAGGTGGTGGCGATTTGTTCTACCAAGGCAGCATTTTGTTGAGTCGATTCGTCAATTTCACCCAGCGCTTCCGTGACTTGTTGAATACCGTGACTTTGCAGTTCAAGCGCCTGATTCATTTTCACAATCATGGCGGCGATATTTTCGATTGAGTCGGTGTTGAGTTCAAACACTTGCTGAGTTTGTTGGCTTAATTGCATGCCTAAATTGATGCGTTCGACATTGGTATTGGTCACTTCGCGAATTTGGCGCGCAGCTTCAGCCGAACGTTGTGCCAGATTACGCACTTCGGTGGCGACCACGGCAAAACCACGGCCGGCATCACCGGCTCGCGCCGCTTCTACCGAAGCATTGAGTGCGAGCAGGTTGGTTTGAAACGCGATACTGTCAATTAAGCCGGTTATTTGTGAGATCTGTTGGCTAGCTTCATTAATGCCTTGCATCGCACTAACCATCTGTTCGACAATTGCCATGCCTGAAGCCGAGTCGCGTTGTACGGTTTCAGTTTTGACGCTGACTTGGTTCGCTTCAAATAAAGTGTCGCGCACACTGGTCATCATTTGTCCCATGTGGCTGGTGGTTTGTTGGATTGCACCGGCTTGTTTTTGTACGCGATTATTTAAGTCTTGATTGCCGCTGGATATTTCTTTAATGCCATGCACTGCATGTTCGGTAGCATGTTTAACATCTTGTAACATGGTGCTGACGCTATGTGCCATATTGCCCATGTGCATATTCAGCTCTTGCAGTTTACCTTCAAACTCATGCGTATTTTGGTGTGAGAAGTCGCCTTGGCTATAGGCTTTTAGCGCGACCGCTTTGCTGTTGATGGCGCTTTCTAATCGTTCTAACGATTCGTTTAAATAACGTTTTAAATTATGTAAATCACCCGGCATCGTCAAACTAACTCGCTGACCAAAATCACCGGCACGCATCGCGTGGGTGACATGGCGAATATCGTTTATCGCCGCTTTTTGCACGGCTAATGCATTGGTCATGGCATTTAATACCTCTAAAAATTGCCCTGAATGTGCGTGCAGTTCAATTTCAAACGATAAATTGCCTTGTTCTAACGCATGACTGAGTTGTGCGATCTCGTTAAAGGTGGTGTTTACGGATTGTAAACTGTTATTCATTGCCTGACTTAAACGCGCCAGATCGCCTTGGTATTCAGCGCTCATGCGCTGCGAAGTATCGCCTTGAGCCAGTGCTTCACTCACCATTTTGACCTCATTTAAAGCACATGCTACGGTTTTGAGTAATTGGTGTTGTGCGTGACTCATTTCACTGAGTTCATTACGCCCGGTTAAAACAGTCCAATGACTAAACTCTCCGCTGGAAGCGACTTGTAAAACCTGATCGCGCATACGATTAAGCGGTTGCACAATCGAGCGGGTAATACTGAGGTTAATTAACAACAACACTAAAGCGGCAATCGCGCCCCAAATCAGTAACTGGCTGGCTTGCGCATCGCTATTGGTTTGCAGATGTTGTAAGGATTGCAAACTATTATTTTGTAAATCGGACATTAATGCCAGCAAGGTCATATTGCCGGTTTCCGACAATTTCGCCAGACTTTGATTGTTTTGTGCAGCGGTGGTAATGAAATCGCGTAAATCCCCAAAGGCATCAAAATAATCACTGTGACTGCGGCTGACGTTTTCGGCTAACTCGCGGTTAAAAAAATCACCGGAAAACGCTTCTTCAAGGCTTTTACTCAGGCCTAAAGCGCTAAACCCAAGGCCGGTTTGATCAAACGCATCTTTTAAACTTGGATCGTTTTTGGCAATCATTTTGGCGGCAAGTAGTTGAGAGATTTCTAAGCGTTGTTTTAAATCCCGGCTGGCATCCACCAGGCCTGGTTGGCCTTTAATTAAAGGCTGAAGCGCATCCAAATTTTCTACTAAACTTTTGGCGCTGCGCTCCAGACCAAAATCAATCGTGGTGCTTAAACGGTTTTTTAAGTACACATTCGAGTTGGTCGATTTTTTTAAGTTCATCAATACATTGTCGATAGAGAGTAATTCGTGCAGTAATGCGGCTTGATGTCCTTCCGGCTCCGCGCTGAATTGTAAAAATCCGGCTTGATCATGTTCGACTTGCGCGCCGAGAGAGACCAGCAAGTCTTGCAATGCTTTAATTTGTTGATCAATCCGTTGGTTAAACAACTCACCTTCTTTTTTGTCTAATGTCAGAACATAGTTATTGGATATTTGCAGGGTGGTAATAAAATCTTTATGAAACGCAGCAATATTGCGAGTGATTTGGGTTTCTTGTGTCACTAAAGCATCGGCTTGATTGGCAGAAAACTGCATTGAACTCCAGCCTTGTAACGTCACAAAACCGACAAACGCCAGCGCAATGATTAAGTTCAGCCATAGGCGAGTGCCAATATTTAAACGGTTGATAATGGTCATTTAGAACCTCTCAGTAGGGCAAACATTACACAGAAAATTCAGGTTTAACGGGATCATCCGCTTTGAGCACAACCCAGGTGTTGCCACCGGCGTGTTTGGCTTGCTTTTTGGCTTTGGTGGCCAAGCTGGCAAGTTTTTGCTGATGTTCCACCAGGCCTGGTGGCACCATTAAAACGCCAAGTGATAAACTCATAATGGGGAATTTTTTACTTTCGCCGTCACGATTGATGCCAATAATGCCGCCGCGTTGTAAGTCGTTTTCGTGGTAAAAACGGGGTATTTCAGCATTAAATGCATCCAATAAGCGTTGACAGATAGCTTGATAGGCATCCGGCTCATTAGAAATCACCATAAAGTCATCGCCACCGATATGACCAATAAAATCACGTTCTGCGAGGGTGTTTTGCTGAATAATCCGTGAAATCATGCGAATAATGTCATCGCCTTGATCGTAGCTGTAAAAATCGTTGTAAGGTTTGAAGTGATCGGCGTCGATGTAAATGACGCTAAAACCGGCACGTTGTTGGATTAAGGTTTGCAGATGGCGTTGAATCGGCACATTCCCCGGCAAACCGGATAACGGATTGGCGTACTGTGCGTTTTTGATTTTCAGATCGGTAATTAAACGCAGTAAATCGAGAAACCGCCCGCAGCCGCGATAGTGGCCGTTTTCGGTCACAATAAAGGCATCGCCGCGATGTGAGTGTTGGTGATCGGTAATCAAACGACTTAACATCTCAACCGGAGTATTAATATCGACCACAATCGGCTGATCATCCATCAGTTTGATAATCGGTTTACGTTGGTGCAATTCACGCCCAAAACGTTGTGCGAGGGTATCCATCAGTTCGCGTCGCCAAATCATGCCGAGCACTTTTTGGTTTTCTACCACCGGCATAAAATCTTGCGTTTGATGTTGTAATAAACGTTGCGATACCCAATGTACCGGGGTATTGGGTTCAATTGACTCGGTGTCCAGTAATAAACCGCGTAACTCGTTGCTGGATTGGTTAGCGAGTGAAATTGGGTTAGGTTTGATCCAATCGTAATCCAGTTGTTCGCTGATGTCGGTTTGCGGGCGACGAAACAGATACCCTTGCACATAATCAATTTCGAGTGCTTCAACCACCCGCAAATCGGCTTCATTTTCGATGCCTTCGGCAATGAGTTGGGTGTTGAGTCCTTTCGCCAGTGTTTTGATGCTTTCTAAAAAGTGACGTTTGGCCGGGTCATCCGCAATGCCCAGCACAAAATGTTTGTCAATTTTGACAAAATCGGGTCGTAACTCTGACCACAAACGCAGGCCGTTATAACCGCCGCCGAGATCATCCAGCGCCACTCGAAAACCCATTTGACGGTAATGGTTAATCGACTCGATAAATACATTAAAATCTTCTACCGGTTGCAGTTCAGTAATTTCAATCACGACTTGATCAATCGGTACACCCAGTTCTTTTAAACAATCCAGCGTCATGCCGTTGCGATGACCGCGCGCCATAATAGAGTTAACCGTGATGTTAACGAATAACAATTGCTTAGACTGTTGGCGTTGAAAACTGTCAATCGCAATAGTGCGTGCCAGCCAATCCATTTCAAATAAACAGCCGTGTTCGTCAGCGACCTTAAATAGGTTTAACGGGCTATGCAAAGAACTATTGATCGGGCCGCGAATGAGCGCTTCATGGCCAAAAATAGAGCGGTTTTTTAAATCAACAATCGGTTGAAACAACGCTTTTAAATGACGTTGTTTAAAGATGTTAGCTAATTCAATACCTAAACGATTGGTGGCTAGTTTGCTAAGCATGACTTCAGCCAGCGCATCCATAGACATTTGTTCATATAAGTTTTGTATTGGTGGGCTCATTTTTTAGTACCGTTGTGCTGGAGCGATAAGATTACTCAAACAACATGAAGGCTAGATGACAGTAAGTTGTGATAATTGTGACAACCAGGCCTGGTGCTGAGTTTGAGGTTATTAGCGGGTTTTCGGTTATCGCGAGGAGCCTGGCGATGCGTTGTCATTTATTGGCGCAAGGTTTTCAAGAAACTGATCTGCAACATGTTTCCAATCGTAGTCAGCGACACTTTGCGTAATCGGTTCACGCGGTAAAGTGAGAGCTTGTTCAATCGCCCGTTTTAGGTCGTTATTTAACGCGCCGTTTACGCCCGGCGTAATAATGTCAATCGGCCCGGTGACCGGAAACGCCGCAACCGGCGTGCCGCAAGCCATGGCTTCAATATTAACCAAACCAAACGTGTCAGTCAGAGAGGGGAATACCATCACATCCGCGCCGGCATAAAACTGCGCGAGTTC
>DIJW01000128.1:0-6244 GCA_002421475.1 Thiomicrospira sp. UBA5634
ATTTTAAATTCGGATTACCTTCATCAGTAATCAAACCATTTACTTTAGCAGCCGCTGCTTCAGTAAAGTTTACAGGGGTAGGCATTTCAGACATGACTGTCTCCTCAATTTCTATGTAGCCGCAAGACCGACCTTATTATGTACTTTGCTGCCGCAATTTAGTTGGCCGGGTCAGATATTATAAACCAAAAGCCAAAATGCCGCGAGGTAGACACCGCGCGGCATTTACTGACACTTGATTTATGGCATTAATGCCACGAGAGTTAAACCACACGTTTCATCTAACCCAAACATTAAGTTCATATTCTGCACTGCTTGGCCTGACGCACCTTTGACGAGGTTGTCAATCACCGACGTGACCACGACCACATCCGAACCTTTCGGACGATATACCGCCATCCGGCACATATTACTGCCTTTAACCATACGTGTATCCGGCAGACTACCCGCCGGCATCACATCCACAAACGGTTCTTGTGCATAATGATTTTCAAACAACGCTTGTAACTGGGCTTGCGACCAGTCTTGATTGAGTTTGCCATACAAGGTTGCTTCAATACCGCGAATCGTTGGCAACAAATGCGGCACAAAGGTTAATTTAACGCGCGAACCCGCCATTTCATTCAGACCTTGTTCAATTTCCGGTAAATGGCGATGGCCATTAATGCCATAAGCCTTAAAACCTTCGCTGGTTTCAGCACTCAACGAGTCCACTTTTGCACCACGCCCTGCACCACTTATGCCGGATTTTGCATCGGCGATTAAATGATCTATATCTACCAGGCCTGCTTTTAATAACGGTTGAAAACCTAACTGCACGGCAGTTGGATAACAACCCGGATTGGCAACCACTTTAGCGGTTTTAATCCGTTCACGATGCAGCTCAGGTAAACCGTACACCACTTCATCCATCACATCAGGACAACTGTGCGGCATACCGTACCAACTTTCCCAAACCTGTAAATCGTTAATACGGAAGTCCGCCGCCAAGTCGATTACCTTAACACCCGCTTCAATTAACTCTGGGGTTAAACTCATTGCCACACCGTGCGGAGTCGCAAAAAACACCACGTCACAGGCTTTTAAGGTATCCATGTTTGGCTCAGAAAACGCTAAATCATAATGTCCGCGTAAGTTTGGGAACATATCCGCGACTTTCATCCCGGCTTCTGAACGTGAAGTAATCACCTTTACTTCCGCTTGCGGATGGTTCGCCAATAAACGTAATAACTCGACCCCTGTATACCCTGTTCCGCCAACAATACCGATTTGAATTTTTTTCATGCGTCGCTCCTTAAAATCAATTCGGTTATTCTAGCGAAAACCGAATGATTACGCTTAATTTTCAATGACCAGGCCTGGTGATTCGCCTACAATCGTTATCAAAAAGGAGCCGTGTATGAAAATTATAACGATTATAACTTTATGCCTTATTAGCATCACCGCACAAGCCGAGCAAAAAACCTATTTAGAACGCACTGACAACCTACAAAAAATTGGACAAATAGCCGTGCAAAACCACAAACCGGTAGTG
The DNA here is from genome assembly GCA_002421475.1 of Thiomicrospira sp. UBA5634. Classification (GTDB taxonomy): domain Bacteria; phylum Pseudomonadota; class Gammaproteobacteria; order Thiomicrospirales; family Thiomicrospiraceae; genus Thiomicrospira. The sequence goes on from DIJW01000128.1 coordinate 1,535, forward strand.
CTATTTTTTAATGCCAGCTATTGCCTACCCTGCGAAAAACTTAAACAACGGGCGCTATTTTCGCTACTGCGTTTTAACCAATTTCCCGACGGCGTGCAGTTTATCGAAGTATTTATTGACGACAACAAAACCCTAACGGACTTTTATGGCGAAGCGACTTCAAGTGAAGATTTTGCGCTGTTTTACAATGTAACCGAATTACCGACTCAAGTATTTGTTGATGGTCACGGCGATGTGGTTGCACCGCCGATTGTAAATAACGGCGCGTATGATTTTTATGGCTTACTGGTAAATGATCGCATTGAAACCGCGTTAAAAACCATGCAAACACCTTAACCACCAGGCCTGGTGTAGATTCTCTGATGCAAAACAAAAACGCCCCGCCGATTAAATCGACGGGGCGTTTTGCTTTAACGCTTGATGTGTAATCTAAAGTCGATAAGACTTAAATTACATCATGCCACCCATGCCGCCCATGTCTGGTGCTGCAGCGCCGCCATCTTTCTTCGGTAGGTCAGCAATCATCGCTTCAGTTGTGATGATTAAACCGGCTACAGAAGCCGCGTTTTGTAGCGCAGTACGTGTTACTTTAGCTGGGTCGATAATACCCATTTCTAACATATCACCGTACTCTTCTGTCGCTGCGTTGAAACCAAAGTTACCAGAACCTTCGATTACTTTGTTTACAATCACAGAGCCTTCTAAGCCGCAGTTTTGCGCGATTTGACGCATTGGCTCTTCAATCGCACGCAATGCGATTTCAATACCGACGTCTTGATCGTGATTGTCACCTTTGATTTTCACCAAAGCTTTGGCACGAACCAAGGCTACACCGCCGCCAGGAACGATCCCTTCTTGTACCGCAGCGCGCGTAGCGTGTAACGCGTCATCAACACGGTCTTTTTTCTCTTTCATTTCCATTTCAGTCGCCGCACCTAGCTTAATTACCGCAACACCGCCTGATAACTTCGCCAAACGCTCTTGTAACTTCTCTTTATCGTAATCAGAAGTCGTGTTAGCCACTTGTGATTGGATTTGAGCACAACGAGCCTGAATGTCTTCTTTAGAGCCCACACCGTCAATAATGGTCGTTGCATCTTTACCAACGTTTACCGCTTTCGCTTGACCCAAGTCTTCTAAAGTCGCACCTTCCAAAGTCAAACCAACTTCTTCAGAGATTACGGTTGCACCGGTCAATACCGCGATGTCTTGCAACATGGCTTTACGACGCTCACCGAAACCAGGCGCTTTAACTGCCGCTACTTTGACGATACCGCGCATATTATTGATAACCAACGTTGCTAAAGCTTCGCCTTCGATGTCTTCTGCAATAATCAATAACGGACGACCAGCTTTAGACACAGCTTCCAAGGTTGGTAACAACTCACGAATGTTAGAGATTTTTTTGTCGTACAACAAAATGAACGGGCTTTCTAATTCCGCGACCATTTTTTCTTGGTTGTTCACGAAGTAAGGTGATAAGTAACCACGATCAAACTCCATCCCTTCAACCACTTCTAACTCGTCATGCAAAGACGTACCTTCTTCAACGGTGATGACACCCTCTTTACCCACACGTTCCATTGCATCGGCAATTAACTTACCAACGGTGCTGTCAGAGTTAGCTGAAATCGTACCCACTTGCGCGATAGATGCTGTAGTCGTGCAAGGCTTAGACATTTTTTGAATTTCAGCAACAACTGCTTCTACCGCTTTATGGATACCACGGTTTAAATCCATCGGGTTCATACCGGCGGCAACAGACTTCATGCCTTCACGTACAATCGCTTGCGCCAATACCGTTGCAGTTGTGGTACCGTCGCCGGCTACGTCGTTGGTCTTTGACGCCACTTCTTTAACCATTTGTGCGCCCATGTTCATGAACTTGTCTTCAAGTTCAATTTCACGTGCCACAGACACACCGTCTTTCGTTACGGTTGGCGCGCCAAACGACTTTTCTAACACCACGTTACGGCCTTTTGGACCTAGCGTCACTTTTACTGCGTTCGCTAGAATGTTAATCCCTTCAACCATACGTTCGCGTGCTTCAATACCAAATTTAACTTGTTTTGCCATGTTACTTATTCCTCAAAATTAGGTTAGTGCTTAAAATCTGTATCGACTCAAAATTAACCGCGAATAGCGATAATGTCGTCTTCACGCATGACCAACAACTCTTCAGTGCCGACTTTCACTTCTTGACCGGCATACTTACCGAACAATACTTTATCGCCTACTTTAACAGTCATCGCAACCACTGCACCGCTGTCAGAGGCCTTACCCGGACCAACCGCAACCACTTCCCCTTCAGCCGGCTTTTCTTTGGCTGAGTCAGGCAATACGATGCCGCCTGCAGATACTTTTTCTTCGGCTAAGCGACGCACAACAACGCGATCATGCAAAGGTTTAATGTTCATAGATTGACTCCTAACTAGTGATATTTAATGTTGTTACTCATCCATTTTGATGAGATTTTTTTGTTGCTACCCGGCTTTATTAAGCACCGGATAAAACTCCCCCGCCGTGTAGGCGTAAGAGTGTAAAGTGTTAATGACTTGGCTAATATGGGGCTGATAAAAATGGTTTCAAGAGCAAATTTATAAAATAATGCTAATTTTTTGACGATTTTAACGGTAATTAAACTGACAACCAGGCCTGGTGGCAGATGGTTCTACGAGACATTTCTTTTTAACAACATGAAAAAGAGCGCATTAAATGCTATTGTCTTAACCGAGGTGAATTATGAGCACAACGACTGACACGGCAACTTCGATTATTGAGCCAGCGATTTTATTACATAACACCACTGAAACTACAGAGCTTGAACCGATTCTTCAAGCGGCAACTGAGCAAGGGCTAACGCTTGAACCGCAACCCTATCAACCGGATTTAACTTTCAATCCATCAAAAACCTATTGGTTATACCTAAATGACCAGGATGTGGCCGCGTTGCTAACCCATGTAATGAGCGAAAACTACACCGCACCCTTGGCATTGTTACCGCACCCGGACAATGCCAATGCGCGCCGTTTTTTTGGCATCAGCAGCAAACTCGCCGACGCGATTAAGGACGGCATGCTAACCGATCGCGCCATTATGACAGATGTTTTATTCTGTAACGACCAACTAGTGTTATCCAGTGTATCTCTTGGTGACATGGTGCATGTTCGACCCGGACAGGCCAAAACTGAACTGACTTTTTGGCAACATGCCTGGTCAGATTGGGTAAACACCTATCAAGAAATTAAAACACTGACACCGCAACTCTTTACCTTAACAACCGCAAAAAATCAAACCATTACCACCGCCGCACTCGGCATTCTGATTGTGCCGCATTCGTTTAAAGATGTCATTACCAGAAGTTTGGAGGCTAATTTTAACTTTAACGATGGTCGGTTAAATAGCGTGATTTTCGCACCCGCCTCCCTGATGGCATATGGCTGGCATTGGTTTAAAGCACATTTTTTAGGTCAGCGCCAACTGAGTTTAATGACCGATACTTACGGTTTGATACAAAGTTCTAAACTCACGATCAATATGCGTCGCGATATCGAATATTACCAGGATGATCAAACCCAACAAGCCAATCAACTTGAGTTGGAAATTAAAGCCGACGCAGTAAACTTAATCGCCGGTCGGCGCATTGGAGAACTGGACAAGGTCAGCAAAAACAGCAAAGAAACTTTCCGTGTACAAGGTTTGCCAAAAGACGAAGATGCACTGTCCAAAACCCAAGCCGTATTGCCGCTGTTTGACCAGGCTCACGAAGCCGAATACCGCGACTTGTTTGTTGAGTTGCGCAAAAGCGCCCAAACCACTTCGGCCTATATGACTCTCATGGTGTTATCCACACTGCTGGCAACGTTTGGTTTAATGGCAAACTCAACCCCGGTGGTGATTGGTGCGATGATTTTAGCACCGCTCATGGCACCCATTATTTCGTTATCAATGGGGTTAGCGCGTGGCGAAGGACAATTAACCACCGTATCACTTCGCACACTGGTTGCAGGACTTCTGCTTGCCTTATTCAGTGCAATGATTGCCACTTGGTTAGTAGATATACGCTTTATAACACCCGAAATTGCCGGACGCCTTAACCCCACCCTGTTAGATTTAGGTGTGGCCGTCGTATCCGGTATCGCCGGTGCTTATGCTTATTCCAAAGCTGAAGTGGCCAAAACACTTGCCGGTGTAGCGATTGCCGTCGCGTTAGTACCGCCATTGGCTGTAACCGGCATCGGGCTTGGCTGGATGGACTGGTCGGTGATTTATGGTTCGTTTTTATTATTCATCACCAACCTAGTCGGCATTGCCGCGGCCGTTGCCGTAACCTTTTGGGTGCTCGGTTTCACCAGTTTTGAAAAAGCACGCAAGGGTTTTAGCGCATCCACCTTATTTGTTGGTTTGATCGCAATTCCGCTGGCTTTTGCCTTTTGGCAAATGAGTGAAAAAAACTCGTTAACCCGCCAACTTGAAGGTTTGCAACTGAACTTGAGCGGTATTGAGGTACATTTAGAAAATGTTGAGGTGCAATGGGCAACCACTCCCACTATAGAATTAAATGTAGTCAGCAAAACACCACTACATCACGATGCATTTGATGAACTGGCAAGCCAATTAAACCATCAACTTGAATTAAAACCTATTTACCGATTTACGCCCCAAGTGGCGCGTTAATCAGTTGCCCTACCTTAATTCTTTACTTGGCTC
>DIJW01000128.1:6252-16460 GCA_002421475.1 Thiomicrospira sp. UBA5634
TTCATCAACCGTATTTGCAGTCTCGGGTCGATGCTCTTCAACCCATGTCTCATCTTGACGCGGATCCATTTCAGCAAACACATCGGCTGAGGTGGCGGGAACCGATACAAACACGCTCATATTCTCATCCGGCACCCGCTCACTCATCAATGAATAAACACCTAAACCGGCAGCAAAAAAAGCCAAAATCAGAAAAAATAATTGAGCTGACAGCCCTAATGCAAAACCTAACACCAACGGTGCAAAAAAAGACCCAACACCATAAGCAAAAAGTAAAGTACGACTAATTTCAACCAAGTCTTTATTTTCATCCATTTCATCGTTTGCACGCGCCATACTGAGCGGATAAATACTAAACACACTCACGCCGAATAAAAAGCCAAGACCGTATAACAATACGACATGTTTTGCACTAACCAGAAACACTACACAAACCGCCAAACTGAAAAACCCGGCCCATGCAATCAGCTTGCGCCGCCCATAACGATCCGACATCGCACCTACCGGCCACTGGGCAACTAAACCACCGAGAATAGTCATCGCCATAAAAACAGCTACCACTGACGTATCGTTAAACTGATTTAACGCGTACAACGGCATCATGGTATAAAATCCGCCAACAAAAAAACCGCCGACAAAACTGCCCACCAATGCCAAGGGTGCAACTGACATAATTTTCGGCAAACTGTAACGCTCAAACGGTTTCAGCACCGGTTGCGAAATTTTTGTTATCGCAATAAATATCAGTGACCATAACACTAATATCGCCCCCAAAATAAACACACTTTCCGCGGCAATATCGAAGGTTAAAATCATTTGACCCAAAGCGGTAGCCAAAAAGAAAATGATGGTATAAATCGCCAGCACTCGACCACGATCTTGGGTAGTACTTTTCTCGTTTAACCAGCTTTCTAATACAATCAATAACGCATAAAACGCGAAACCTGACAACAAACGCAACAATGTCCAAAAATAGGGATCAAACACCAAAGCATGCCCCAAAAACGCCATCACCATTAAAGCGGAAAATGCCGAAAAACTACGCGCATGCCCCACAGTTACAATCAGTTTTTGGCTAAAAATGGCGGCTAAAATTGCACCAAGAAAAAAAGCGGCATTGATCACCCCGATAGTGAACTCCACCAGGCCTGCCTGTTTTAAAAAAACACCGATATAGGTCATCAGCATGCCATAACCGGTCGCCAACAACGCAATCGCAAAAAAAAGGGACGAAATAGGCAGTAGAGTTTGCTTAAAAAGCACGGGCAACCTCTCTGTTAGAAAATGAAATAAGATACCGGATCAACTTAGTAATCCGATCCGGATAAACCGTTATTAAAACAGTTTTGCGATACCAAAACCTATAAATTCGGCATTAGCATCATCTAGTGAGGAGCCGATATAAACATCAAGTTGAACACTTGAATCAAGCAAATAAGTTAAACCGCCATTAAGTATAGTTTGACTATCCGCCTTATGCGTCAGTGGCATATCACTATAGACCTCAACATAGCTGGCCACTTTATCTGAGTGCGCAACACTCCCGCCAATCGATACTGCAAATTAAGCTCACGACTTCCTGCTATTTGACTTGATTGTGCTAAAACCACACCAAATAAGTTCACAGCAGGCGCTATTGCCTTATCACCCAATAACCCGGCAACGGCTGTCACTTCACTAAATTCTTCACTTTCGCCGGTAGGCAACCCCAAAACACCTAAAGCCGATAAGTTATAGTCAGTCGTATCAATTAGACGTTGTTTTAACCCTACCGAAAGATCTGCTTCACTTGCACGGCGCCCATCCACCTCACGATAACCACCCCACTGGATATTAAATTCCAATGTATCGGTTAAACCGGTACGTAAATTTGAAATGGGAAAGGTTTGTAACGTCGTTGAGCCATCCATATCAGCTTGATAACCCACTTCAAGGCTAAAATGATTCGGTGCAACCGTGTGCGTTCCGGTTGAAAAACCCGGACGGTCAGCAATGACTTGCGCGGCTTGAACCTGTGCCAAGCTCAAGCCTACAAAAAATCCCGCACTCCATAATTTAAAACTCATTTTATGTCCCTTATGGTGTTTACGAATTAGAGCTGTGCAATCCATTGCAAAAAGCTGCCAACGTAGGATTTAGAGTAAAACCAAGTTATCACGATGAATTAACGACTCATCATCAATATAACCGAGTATTTCTTCTATTCGACTACTTGGCTGTCGCAAAATTTTTTGTGCTTCGTCATAGTCATAGTTGACCAAACCGCGAGCGACTTCAACACCATGCTCATCCTGACAAACCACCATTTCGCCACGTTTAAACTGCCCCTGCAATGTAATCACGCCTACAGGCAACAAACTTTTGCCTTGCTGTTTTAAAACCTTAACCGCACCGGCATCCAAGGTCAACCGACCTTTAACTTGCAAATGACCGGCTAACCATTGTTTGCGAGCATTCATCGGCTCTAAATCAGGAACTAACAATGTACCCAACAACTCACCCGACCATAGCCGAGGCAATACGTTTTGCTCACGCCCGGACGCAATCAAGGTTGCCGTACCCGAGCGTGCGGCACGTTTAGCGGCCATGACTTTGGTATACATGCCGCCGCGGCCTAACGCACCGCCAAGCGGGCTAGCCATTTCTTCAATATCTTTACGACTGACATGCGCTTGTTGAATCAATTGTGCTTTTGGATTTTCGCGCGGATTAGCGTCATACAGCCCCTGCTGATCAGTCAGAATGACAAGCACATCGGCACCAATCAAGTTAGCGGTTAATGCCGCTAAGGTATCGTTATCGCCAAAACGGATTTCATCGGTCACCACCGTGTCGTTTTCGTTAATAACCGGAATCACGCCATGCTCAACCAGCGTTTGAATGGTGCTACGCGCGTTTAAATAACGCGCGCGATTAGATAAATCGTCATGGGTAATTAAAATCTGCGCGGTACGCAAACCGCTTTTGGCAAACTCCGACTCATACGCCTGCACCAATCCCATCTGGCCAATCGCAGCGGCGGCCTGTAACTCATGTAAGGCTGACGGTCGGGTTTTCCAACCTAAACGTTTCATACCTTCTGCCACCGCACCGGATGACACAATAATGATCTCAACGCCCTGTTCTCGCAGGCTGACCATTTGCGCCACCCACTTTGCCAACTCTGCTTGATTGAGGCCGGCACCATCATTAGTTAATAACGCACTACCGAGCTTAACAACCCAACGCTTGCTTTTTTTTAACGCCTGACGATCCATGCTGCACTCACTCTTCTGCTTTAATGCTATCAGCCTTGTTTTTAATTAATGCATACGAAATCTGCTGCATCAGTGTTTCTGTTCCGCTGCGTTCAGCCGCTGAAATTTGATAAACCGGACCTTTCCAATCTAAACGTTTAACGATATCGTCAAAACGTTCCTTAGCTTCATCTTCCAGCAACAAATCAGCCTTATTTAATACCAACCAGCGTTTTTTACCCGCCAGCTCGGTACTAAATTTTTCTAATTCTTTTTCAACAATACGCACAGACTCAACCGGGTCAGAATTATCTACCGGAGCCATATCTACCACATGCAGCAATAAACCGGTACGTGATAAATGTTTGAGGAATTGCACCCCCAAACCGGCACCTTCCGCCGCACCTTCAATCAACCCCGGAATATCGGCGATAACAAAACTGTTTTCTGCCGAAACACGCACCACGCCCAAGTTTGGATACAGGGTGGTGAACGGATAATCCGCAACCTTAGGACGCGCCGCCGATACCGCAGATATTAAGCTGGATTTACCGGCATTCGGCAAACCTAACAAACCGACATCCGCCAGCACTTTCATTTCCAATAACAGCTCACGTTCTTCACCGTCTTCACCCAGCGTATGCTGGCGTGGCGTGCGATTAGTCGAGCTCTTAAAGTGAATGTTACCCAAACCGTGACGACCGCCCTGCGCAACCAATAAACGCTGGCCAGGTTCAGTCAAATCACCGATTTGTTCTTGAGTGTTTAAATCCATTACCATCGTGCCGACCGGAACACGAATAACGAGATCTTCACCGGCGCGACCGGTTTTTTGATTGCCCATTCCCGCTTGACCATTTTGCGCTTTAAAGCGTTTGGTAAAACGAAAATCTACCAGCGTATTCAAGTTTTCGTCGGCAACAAAAACAATACTGCCGCCATCACCGCCATCACCACCGTTAGGTCCGCCGAACGGAATGTATTTTTCGCGACGGAAACTGACGATTCCGTTGCCGCCTCGTCCAGCTTCTACAAATATTTGCGCTTCATCTACAAACTGCATGGTTCACCTAATCTCATTATTTTCCAAACAAAAACGCCCCGCACAATGGCGGGGCGCTTTATTCTATCATGCAAGTGTACGTTACGACCGATTAAGCAGTTTGCTCAACAATCGTTACATAGGTACGCATTGGTTTGCCTTTAGTAACAAACGCTACCTGACCTGCTGCTTTCGCAAACAAGGTATCGTCTTTACCGCGACCAACATTGGTACCAGCGTGGAACTTAGTACCACGTTGACGCACAATGATGGTACCAGCAGAAACCAATTCACCGCCAAAGCGTTTTACGCCAAGGCGCTGGGCATTGGAATCGCGACCATTTCGTGTACTACCTGCGGCCTTCTTATGTGCCATGGTTCTACCCCTTTATAACAGACCTAAACAACCAGGCCTGGTGATTATCACGACTAAAATTAAGCTGAAATACCAGTGATTTCAACTTCAGTATAATTTTGACGATGGCCTTGCTTAGAACGAGATTTGTTCTTACGACGACGGAACTTGATGATTGTCACTTTTGTGCCACGACCGTTACCAATAACAGTTGCTGCAACTTTAGCACCCTCCACAACAGGCGTTCCTAACTTAACAGACGCGCCTTCACCGACCATCAAGACCTGATCAAACTCAACTTTGTCACCTTCATTAAGACCTAAAGTCTCAATACGCAACGTTTGACCTTGACGAACTCGATATTGCTTACCACCGGTTTTGATTACCGCATACATTTTGTAAAACTCCCGGATTGAAAATTCTGCTTCTGGACGAATCGTTATCAGAGCCGTCTCTACAGTAAAGGCGGGATTATATAGATTTTTATTTGCCAGGTCAAAGCAATTGCAAAATATTTTATCTTGTCAGCACTTTATGGATTTTAGCCCGCGCAGTGACGATTAAAAAATTAGCTTAATGCAAGCTAAGCGCTTTTAAAAGCCCCCGAATCATAATAAACTTCACACACCTTAAATTATGAAAACTCATTTCAAGACACGAGTTGTCTTGCAACTCGGCAAAATTGATACCTTATGACGTTAAATGAAATTCGCCAACTGATTCAATCTGACATCCAAGCGACAGATCAACTGATTCTGCAACGCTTGGCCTCAGACGTTGTGTTAATCAATCAAATTGGTCACTACATTATTAATAACGGCGGCAAACGTTTACGTCCATTAATGGTATTACTCAGCGCCCACGCTTGCGGTTATCAAGGCAATCAACATCTTGTCATGGCCGCCGTGATTGAATTTATTCACACCTCAACTTTATTACATGACGATGTTGTAGATGAGTCCGACACCCGTCGCGGGCAAAAAACCGCCAATGAAGTCTGGGGGAATGCCGCCAGTGTCTTGGTGGGTGATTTTTTATATTCCCGTTCATTTGAGATGATGGTTGAACCAGGCCTGATGCGCATTATGCAAGTCATGTCCGAAGCCACTAACGTGATCGCGGAAGGTGAGGTTTTGCAATTATTAAATTGCCGTGACGCCGACACCGACGAAGCGCGTTACATGGAAGTGATTCATCGCAAAACCGCTAAACTCTTTGAAGCGGCAGCGCAAATGGGGCCGGTACTTTCACAACAACCTGAACTTGAAACTGCATTTGCATTATACGGTCGCCACTTAGGCGCAGCCTTCCAACTGATTGATGATGTTCTTGACTACACCGCCAGCGAAGCCGAGCTCGGCAAAAACATTGGGGATGACTTAGCAGAAGGCAAGCCTACATTGCCATTGATTTATGCCATGCAACACGGCAGCCCGGAGCAAGCTGATATAGTAAGACGTGCAATCGAAACGGAAGGTTTGGCATTATTAAATGAAGTTAGTGAGATCATTCAGCAAACCGGCGCGATTGACTTTACCCAACAAAAAGCACTACATGAAGCAAAACTTGCTAAGCAAGCTTTAGAAAATATTGCGCCTTCCAGCTACAAAAACGCCTTATTGGCGCTGGCTGACTTAGCGGTCAACCGACGCCAATAAGGCATTAATAACCTTACGCTCTATTTAACGTCTTACGTTTAGTTTTAGCCGGATCTTTAGCCACATCTTTACGAATTTCTTGCACCACGCCTTCAATTTGCTGACGCAATAACTCTTCATGCTCAGCCTGACGTTCCTCAACAAAACGTTTATATAACTCAAGATTATCCAACTTGGTTTTATTCCAGTCGATACGGCGTAATAACCAACGTGTTAAATAGCGAATAATCCGTGACTGATCCGCCGAGTGATACAACAACTCCGGCTTTGGCCGCAAACCGTGTAAACGCTCGATTAGAATGGTTTGATCTTCCACATCCGTGCTGACGCGAATAAATCCGGTTTGCGAATCATCAAAACTCATACTGTAATAAATTCGCACGACCTTGTTTAAGCTAAAAATCGCTTTAGCCAAAATAGTCGATTCACGTTTGCCGCTCATCCCTACCGTATTGATAAAAATATTCTGTGTTTTGATTGTACGCACAAACTGCTCAACCTCATCCATTGGAACAGGTTGATAACGTAATTCGTGCAGCCGTTTAGCATCTTTAAGTGCATCCGACCGTTTTTCGAGTGTTTTAAAGAAATATTTAAGTGCAGGCGTGACCTCTGCAACCGTTGGTTTGGCCATAATTTTTACCTCTGGTTTATATAACGGCCTAACAGCAAAAATCTTAAGCTATAAAAAAACCTACTTTCGTAGGCTTTTTGAAGTTTTTATCAAGTATGTTTTAGAATGGTACATCGTCATCATCAAAGTCGTTCGGCTGATATGCCGGACGTTGTGGAGCTTGCGGTTGAGTCGGCGCACGATTCGCTGCCGGTGCACCCATTGGCGCTTGAGCATAACCGCCCATTTGTTTTTGCGGTGCTGCACGCTGCGGAGTTTGCGGTGCCATAGGCGCTGACTGACCATAACCGCCATCAAAACCTTGATCAAACGCTACATCGCCGCCACCCATAGGCGCGCCGCCTTGACCACCACGTGCACCACCTAACATTTGCATGGTGCCGTTAATATCCAACACCACTTCGGTTGAATAACGATCTTGACCGGTGGTTTGATCCTGCCACTTACGTGTTTGCAATTTACCTTCAAGGTAGACCTGCGAGCCTTTGTGTAAGTATTGTTGAGCAATTTCGGCCAACTTACCGAAAATTACCACGCGGTGCCATTCAGTACGTTCTTGTTTTTCGCCGGTGGCACGATCATTCCATTGCTCACTGGTCGCCACGTTTAAATTAGCGATAGCCGTTCCGTTAGCAGCAAAACGCACCTCAGGATCACGCCCCAAAGTTCCGACCAAAATTACTTTATTGACTCCACGCATAACTTACTCTCTACCCTTTCACTTCTTGAAAATACTCAATCAGCGCTGCTTCATCTACCAACTTTCGGTCGATTTTGAAATACGCTTTTTGTTCCTGCGGAATCACTACCGCTTCAAATACACCTTCGTACGCACACAATTTTTGTTGCAACAACTCGACCTCATTCGCCTCAACCGGGCCAATCGAAACTGACGCAATACTCCAAGGCATAGGTTTTTGCATTGTCAGCGCCAGCGCAAACCAAAGCAAACCGATACTCAGGGTAAACATTAAGACACCATTATAACCATAGTGCTGATAAAAATAGCCACCAATTGCACCGCCAATTGCCGCACCCAAAAATTGACTGGTTGAGTACACACCGGAGGCCGTGCCTTTTTTGTCGGCCGGTGATAGTTTTACCACCAACGAGGGTAAAGAAGCTTCAAGCACATTAAACGCGGTAAAGAACAGTAACAACCACGCAAATAACCAAGCGGCACTATTTAATTGGCTCATGCCTAACTGCGCCAAACTGATCATTAAAATCGCGCCGGCAAAAATTTGTTTCATGCGGCCTTTGCTTTCGGCTTGGATAATTAACGGCACCATTAATACAAATGACAACAACATCACCGGCAAATAAATTTCCCAGTGACTTAACGAATCCAACCCGGCACCATCACGCAATAAAAACGGCACGGCAATAAACATCGCCGTCAGCATCGCATGCAATATAAATACACCAACATCCAAACGCAATAACTGAGTGTTTTTTAACACCTCAGCTAACTGATAAGGCACGGTTTGCGCTTCGCGTTGAAATTGTTGATTGGTAATCGGCGGCACCGCAAATAACACCAACACAATGCCAAAAATCGCCAAGCCGGCAATCACCCAAAAAATACCGCGAACCCCAACCCACTCGGCCAACAACGGCCCGGCAATCAACGATAAGGTGAATGAAAATCCAATCGTAATGCCAACAATCGCCATCGCACGCAATCGATAAGGCTCACGCACTAAATCCGACACACTGGCGGTTAATACCGCGGCCACAGCGCCCATACCCTGAATGGCGCGACCAACAATCATCATCTCAATCGACTCAGCCATCGCACACACCACCGAGCCGATAAAAAACACCAGCATCCCCACCACAATTAGCGGTTTACGGCCAAAACGATCCGACAACATGCCGTATGGAATTTGTAACAAGGCCTGAGTTAAGCCGTACGCGCCAATCGCCAAACCGATTTGCAGGCCGGTAATATTGCTAAACTCTTGTTCCGCAAACAGCGCAAACACCGGAAAAATCATAAACAAACCGAGCATTCGCGTGGTAAAAATTCCCGCAATCGAGAATGTCGCACGCCGCTCCAGCGGATTCATGCGGTGAGGTAACTCAGACATAACCATCCCTTCGTTCAAACACACCCAAACGGTGCTTAATAATAAATGGCGAGATTATAACACTTAGCCTCTCCCTCCGATTAAAAGCCTGATGTGTCAAACCACCAATCCTGATCGAATTAACCACCAGGCCTGGAAAACGATCATGTCGAATTAAAATGACATCTAAACTTCAAATAAAATAACTAAAATCAACACAATTGGAAGCAACCACCTAAAACGAACATAAGATCAGTTAAAAACTCTTTTAATCTAAAAATACCACTTTAAATTCAATACATTAACTTAATTTCATCCTTTCATTATCTAATTATGTATAAATTTTATAATGGTTATATAATGCGTGCTCAAAGCTCGGCTAACCCCTGGGAAGACCGATTAGATCACCCTGAGCAAAAACTAAGTTAATGGTAAAAAAATGTCAACAACCAATAATAATTCAAATACGACCGGCGCTGAATTTTACGAAACATCAATGAATATGTCGGATTTTAAAGAGTTAATAAAAACGGTTGATGCTGAATTTGAAAATAAAGAAATTTCTTTAAAAGAAAAACTGATGAGCCGCATTTATTCAAATGCCAGCGACGAATCAAAAAGCCATTTTGAAGGAATGATCGACACCAAACTGCAAGACATAAAACAACACATTCAACGCAAATTCCACACCGGATTAGTTTACCTAAACTTCACAAATGTCGGCATTGGTAACTTTCTTACGCTGCAAGTCAGCAGAAAACAAGGCAGCTTGTGTTTTGTGTTTGCCGACTTTGAGGATTTTGTTGAGTTTTTGAATGATGCTAAAGCCGCCAAACGCGTGAGCAAATTTTTAGAAATTTGCTCAACTCGAAACCTAAACAATCACGCAATGGTCAGCGCAAAATTAAAACAAACCGCCCCAAAAGCCTAAATTCCGCCTCAAGGTCAAACCTTTCCGGCGGATTTACCGCCTCTTGACTCACGTATGATCGCAGCACCAGGCCTGCCTTAAAAATCAAACATGTTATAATTCCTCTTTTGCTCATTCGGCGGGTTGAACATGCTTGAGAACATTATTATTCGCGGTGCACGTACGCACAATTTAAAGAACATTGATGTCACTTTGCCGCGTGATAAGTTGATTGTTATCACCGGCTTGTCAGGCTCGGGAAAATCATCGTTAGCATTCGATACCATTTATGCCGAAGGCC